>VERJ01000002.1 GCA_018882795.1 Burkholderiaceae bacterium
TGCTGGTGCAACCCTGATCAGCTATCTCACCCCGCCGGTATCTCATGCGGGCCTGTATCGGGGGTTGATGGATCTGAAGTCTTCGCTTGATCACTGGCGTCAGCTATTGCCCGATGCGCCCGAGCGCGCAGAAATCGCCTCCGTGATTCAGGCCCAGGCGGCCCAAATGGATCTCGCGCCTGCTGAGCCACTCTGGAGCCTTGAGGTGTCAGGCACGGTGTCAGACACCTCGGGCGAGACCGAAGCAGCCCGCGAAATTCGCAAACTGCTCGATGCGGTGCTGGAGTTGGAATACACACTAATCCCACATGGCCTGCATGTGGTGGGTGAGCCGGCCTCGGAAGAGGCCCGAGTCGATATGCTGATGTCCATGGCCGAGGCCTCCAAGGGCATGACGCTTGATCGTAAGGCGGTCGCGGCCATCGTGCATGGTGAGACTGCGGCGGAGGCTGCTGCACGCAATTTCCAGCATCACGACAATCTCAAAGAAACCTTTGAAGGACTCTACGACGCCAATCAGATGCTGCTGGTCGACACTGAAGTTGAGGGCATCTTGAAAGCCTTGGATGCACGCTTTATTCGCCCGGCACCCGGTGGTGATGTACTCCGCACACCCGAGGTGCTGCCCACAGGCCGCAATCTCCATGGCTTTGATCCCTTCAAGATTCCGAGCGCCTATGCGGTGCGTGATGGCGCCAAGCAGGCTCAGAGGCTTTTGGATCGCTACATCGCTGATGGCCACGCGCTGCCTGAGTCGATCGCATTGGTGCTCTGGGGCACAGACAACCTGAAAACTGAGGGTAGTCCGATTGCGCAGGCGCTCTTTTTAATGGGCGCTGCACCGCGTTTTGACAGCTATGGCCGTATCGCTGGCGCCATGTTGATTCCGCTCGCAGAGCTTGGCCGTCCGCGCATTGATGTGGTGATCACGCTGTCGGGAATTTTCCGTGACCTGATGCCGCTGCAGATCAAGATGCTGGCCGAGGCCGCCTATCTCTGCGCTTCAGCCGAAGAACCCGTTGAGCAGAATTTCATCCGCAAGCATGCCCTGGCGTATCAGGCCGAACATGGCTGCAGTCTTGAGGAGGCATCGCTGCGGGTCTATGGCAATGCCGAAGGTGCCTACGGCTCTAACGTGAATAACCTGATTGAGAACAGCCGTTGGGATGAAGAAGACGAGTTGGCCGAGACCTATTCGCGCCGTAAGGGCTTTGCCTATGGCCGTAGCGGCCGGCCCATCAAACAGCCCGAACTTCTGCAGAGTGTTTTGCGGGATGTGCAACTTACCTATCAGAACTTGGATTCCGTTGAGCTTGGTGTCACCACAGTTGACAACTATTTCGATACGTTGGGTGGCATCACGGGCGCCGTGAAGCGTGCTAAGGGTGGTGCTGCACCCCCCGTCTATATTGGCGATCAAACCAAGGGCGAGGGTACCGTGCGCACGCTGTCTGAGCAGGTGGCGCTGGAGACCCGCACGCGCATGCTGAATCCGAAATGGTATGAAGGCATGCTTAAGCACGGCTATGAGGGCGTGCGTCAGATTGAGGTCCACATTACCAACACCATGGGGTGGTCCGCCACCACGGGCCAGGTCCAACCCTGGGTCTATCAGCAGCTGACCCAGACCTTTATGCTCGACCCGGAAATGCGGGATCGACTTGCCAAACTGAATCCATCGGCATCGGCCAAGGTCGCCAATCGCCTGCTGGAGGCTTCTGAGCGTCAGTTCTGGAAGCCCGATGAACAAACACTTGCCGCCCTACGTCAGGCCGGTGAAGAACTAGAAGATCGCCTAGAAGGCGTCTATGAGGGAGCGTCAACATGAACGTGGCAACCGTGCCGTTTTCGGAAATTAAGCGAACGGGTGGAAGGCCCGATGGCGAGGGCAGTGTTCAGGTGCAGCTCGACCCGAATATGAAAATTGGTAATGCCAAGGTCTTCGCTATTTATGGCAAGGGCGGCATTGGTAAAAGCACAACCTCCTCCAATCTGTCGGTTGCTTTCTCAAAACTTGGCAAGCGTGTGCTGCAGATTGGCTGTGATCCCAAGCACGACTCCACTTTCACGCTCACCAAAAAACTCATGCCCACCGTGATCGATGTCTTGGAGTCGGTGGATTTCCACTCCGAAGAGCTGCGCATAGAGGACTTTGTGTTCGAGGGCTATAACGGTGTGATGTGTGTGGAGGCGGGCGGGCCGCCTGCAGGCACCGGCTGCGGTGGCTATGTAGTCGGCCAAACCGTGAAGCTCTTAAAAGAGCACCACTTGTTAGATGACACCGATGTGGTGATCTTTGATGTGCTGGGCGATGTCGTCTGTGGCGGATTTGCTGCACCCCTGCAGCATGCCGAGCGGGCACTGATTGTCACGGCCAATGATTTTGATTCGATCTTTGCCATGAACCGTATCGTGCAGGCCATCGGCGCTAAGGCAAAGAATTACCGCGTCCGTTTGGGCGGCGTGATTGCCAATCGTAGCGATGCGACCGATCAGATTGATAAGTTCAACGAGCGCATTGGCCTGAAGACCATGGCGCGCTTTCCGAATCTCGATGTGATTCGCCGCAGCCGTCTGAAGAAAGCCACCTTGTTTGAGATGGAAGACTCGCCGGAGCTCAAGGCTGTGCAGGACGAGTATCTGCAGTTGGCAGAAAAACTCTGGATGGGCGTGGATCCTTTGAATGCTGAGCCTATGAAAGATCGAGATATTTTTGATTTGCTGGGCTTTGACTGAGCAAATAAGTGGACCCAAAGCACATGAATGATCTTGCCCACGCCACCTATCTGAAGCAGCGCGATCGCATCGAGCATTATTTCGATCGCACCGCGGCTCAGACCTGGGCAAGGCTGACATCGACTGCGCCGGTCAGTGGTGTCCGAGCCACTGTGCGCGCCGGACGGGACCGCATGCGCTCGACCTTGCTCTCTTATCTGCCTGCAGATCTCTCCGGGTTGCGTTTGCTCGATGCGGGATGTGGCACGGGTGCCTTGTCGGTTGAGGCTGCCAAGCGTGGCGCTGATGTTGTGGCGATTGATTTGTCGCCAACATTAGTGAATCTTGCTCGTGAGCGCACACCCGCTGATATTGGCAAAGGCAATATTGAATTTTTATCGGGTGATATGTTTGATCCCGCGTTGGGTGAATTCGATGTGGTGGTGGGCATGGACTCACTGATCCACTATCGGCCTGCCGATGTGGTGCGTGTTCTGTCCGGGTTTGCTGCCCGCACCCGACATTCCATTTTGTTCAGCTTCCCTCCAAAGAACATGGCGCTGGCCGCCATGATCACGGTGGGCAAGCTTTTCCCGCGCAAGGATCGTGCGCCTTTCATTCAGCCGGTGTCGTATGTGCGACTCCGCGGTCTGATCGAGTCCGCGCCGGGACTCTCGGCCTTCTCTGTTGGCCGCACACAGAAAATTTCCAGTGGGTTTTATACCTCCCAGGCCCTGGAATTGGTGAGGCGGCCATGAGCAAAATGGCGGCGCTCAAATCCTGGCGCAAGTGGACCCGCGTGAGTCCACGCTTTCTGCCTTTTGCCGATGTCGCCACCAAGGAACTGCCGCTGGGACGTCTGTTTCAGCTCTCGCTTTTCCAGGTCTCGGTGGGCATGTGTATGGCGCTGCTCATTGGCACTTTGAACCGCGTGATGATTGTCGAGCTTGGCGTGGGTGCGTGGCTTGTGGCCCTGATGGTCGCACTGCCGCTCTTATTTGCGCCATTTCGCGCGCTTGTGGGATTCAAATCCGACACCCACCGCTCGGTCTTGGGATGGAGAAGGGTGCCCTACATCTGGCTGGGCACGCTGTTTCAGTTCAGTGGCCTATCGATCATGCCCTTTGCATTGATTCTGCTCTCCGGTGACAGCAATTGGCCGGCCTGGATCGCTCATGCCGCTACTGGCCTGGCGATTCTGCTGGTGGGCATTGGGCTTCAGACCACACAGACCGCAGGTCTGGCGCTTGCCACTGACATTGCACCGGCAGATTCTCGCCCCCGTGTGGTGGCGATGATGTATGCCATGTTGTTGGTGGGCATGGTGGCCAGTGGCATTGCTTTCGGAGTCTTGCTTGCGGAATTCAGCCAGTTAAAACTCATCAAGGTGATTCAGGGTGCTGCGGCAGTCTCTGCGATTCTGAACATCGTTGCGCTCTGGAAGCAGGAGGCCCGCAATCCCCAGCGTACCTCTACCGCCATTGAGCGGCCTGCCTTTCGTGACGCTTGGCGTGGCTTTGCCGAACAGCCTCGGACCATGCGGTTTTTTTTGGCCCTTGGCATGGGCACAGCAGCATTCTCCATGCAAGACGTGATTCTTGAGCCCTATGGCGGAGAGGTACTTGGCCTCTCGGTCTCCGCGACCACGGTGCTGACAGCACTCATGGCCACAGGCGCTTTGGCTGCCTTTGTGCTGGCTGCCCGATGGCTGAGTCGTGGTGCTAACGCTTATCGGCTTTCTGCACTGGGCGCGGTGCTGGGCTTAGCAGCGTTTTCCTGTGTGATTTTTTCCGAACCCTTTGGTCAGCCCAATCTGTTCAGATTGGGCGCTGTGTTGATTGGTTTTGGTGGTGGATTGTTCTCGGTCGGCACACTCACGGCCGCCATGAATTTCGAATCCGATGATCCTACCCATCACTTCGGCACAAGCGGCATGGTCTTGGGCGCCTGGGGTGCAGTATCAGCCACGGCCAACGGCCTGTCGATAGCGCTTGGCGGCGCCCTTCGCGACATGGTCTCGAGCATGGCCCTGGAGGGAAAGATTGGCAGTGTGCTGGTCAGTGCATCGACTGGCTACACCGTGGTGTATCAAGTGGAACTATTTTTGTTGTTAGCAACGCTGATTGTGATTGGTCCGATGGTGCGCGTCCCAAAACGCGCAGCACAGGATTCCTCGCCGTCGGCATCAAAGTTCGGTCTGGCTGAATTCCCCGGCTGACGAATGATAAGGAGAACGACCATGGGAACAGGCGCTATAACCGCTTATTTTGATGTCGCACAGATCGTGCTGTATGTCTTTTGGATTTTCTTTTTCTGGCTGGTCGTATGGCTGGTCAGGGAAGGCAAGCGCGAGGGCTATCCCCTGCAGAGCGATCGACGCGACTATGTCGATATTCAGGGCTGGCCTGCCTTGCCCTCGCCGAAAACCTATCGGCTTGCCGAAGGCGCCGAGTTCTCAGCGCCGCACGACCGTGACCGGAGCGCGCCACCATTGGCCGCACAGCGCACCGCAAACTTTCCGGGCTCCCCGATTGAGCCCACCGGCAATCCAATGATTGATGGGATTGGCCCCGCCGCCTGGACAGCCCGTCGTGATGTGCCTGATCCCTTGCTGGACGGCAGCGCCAAGATCCAGCCCTTGCGTGCTGACCCGGAGCACAGTGTGTCGCTCAATGATGTTGATCCTCGGGGTCTGGAGGTCCGTGGCCACGATGATGTGGTCGCAGGCCGGGTGGTGGATCTCTGGGTTGATCGTGCTGAGACGCTCTTTCGTTATCTCGAGGTGGAGCTCACGGGCGGCAAGCGCGTGTTATTGCCGATTCCTTTTGCCCGCATCACCAAAAAAGGTGTGAAGGTCACAGCGATTACTGGAGCGCAGTTTGCCGATGTGCCCACAACCCGTCAGCAGGATCGGGTCACCTTGCTTGAGGAAGACAAGATCGCTGGCTACTACGGTGGCGGCTATCTCTATTCCACGCCTGAGCGTCAGGAGCCCTTGGTATGACATCGGGCCATAGCCACGGCTATCCGCACGAACACGAGCTAGAGCCGCAACGCGGCTTGCCCGAGGCCCTGCCATCGAATGAGCGCATCGTTTGGCAGGGTTCGCCCAGCTGGGTATCACTGGCGCGGCATGCCTTTCATGTGCGTAAGCTTGTGGTCTATTTCGCGGTAATCATTGCCATTCGTATGGCCAATGTTCTGGCCGAAGGTGGTGGCCTGAGCAAGGCACTGGTATCGGCCCTGTGGCTGTCGCTGCTCGCGGCAGTGGCGATTGGCATTCTTACCGCTGTGGCATTTTTGGTGGCCCGCACCACGATCTACACCATCACCAACCGTCGCGTGGTGATGCGCATTGGCATTGTGCTGCGCGTGACATTTAACCTGCCATTTAAGCGCATCGCATCGGCAGACCTGAAAAAGCTCTCCAACAATACGGGCGATATTCCACTGGCCCTCATGCCAGAAGATCAAATCGCCTACCTACATCTTTGGCCCCATGCGCGGCCCTGGCGTTTTGCCAAGACCGAGCCCATGCTGCGCAGTGTGCGCAACCCTGAACAGGTGGCTGCAACACTGACCAAGGCCTGGTCTGCATGTGTTGGCGGGCAGGCGATGGTCAGTCCCACGATCGCATCCACGGCTGAAGTTCGACCTGAGCAGGTGCCATCACGGGCCAGCCATGCGGATCGCGTGGATGGACAGTCTGGCGACATGCGGACAGCCTGATATGACCAGCATTCAAGAGACGCCGCATCGTTGGCTACCCTGGATGGTGGTCGCGGGGCTGGCCATGCTGATGGTCTCAATTGCCTCTTATCGGGCAACGGGTGTGTCGATCCGCGAGCCTGATTCTGCCGCGGTGGTTGTGCGTGAGCTGCGTTTCGAGGATCGGCCTGATGGAAGTGTGGCGGTCATTGATCACCGCGCGAATCTTCAGATTGATGCCATTGTGGGTGAGGCAGGCTTTGCCCGTGGCACCCTGCGTGGCTTTGCACGTGAACGACGGACCCGCGGTGTTGCGGCAGGCCATCCGCTGGAGCTCACGGGCCGAGCCGATGGTCGCCTGACGCTTGCGGATCCACAGACGGGCCGCATCGTAGATCTGGAGTCTTTCGGTGCGACCAATGCGGCGGTCTTTGGCCGGCTTCTGAGCGTGCAGGCGAGGAGGTAGCCATGCAGGAAACGAAAACGCCTTGCACTGTGGAAATTGCCCACACATCACATGATTTTTATGCCCATGTTGAGTTACGCGATAACTCGGTTGGGCCGGGGGATCAGGTCCTGGTCCATAACCCACCCACCACGATTGCCTGGGGTCAGCACATCAGAGTTGAACGCCAGGCCACAATCTCCCGCGCGGGATGGTTTTCGCGATTCTGGACGAAATTTATTGCGCGATTTGAGCTCACCACGCTCTATGAAGTGAGCTTTTCAACAACACGTTTTTCAAAATCCCGGCGCTATCCCAGGCCGGTCATGACAGCCGGCCAACGCGTCGGATCAGGGGGGAGAGAATCATGAACACGATTGCACAGGAGCTGCCAGCCAAGGCCATCGACACCAACGAGGCCACGGAACGTGCGCTAGAGAGTACGGTGCTCAATCCACGTTTTTACACCACCGATTTTGATGCAATTGATCGCATTGACATTAATCATATTCGTGGCCAGTGGGATGCCCTCATGGCGGAGTTCGCCGATGACCGCAATAAAGACCATTTCCAGCGTCCCCCCGAGACCATGCATCTTGATTACTCCCATCTGCCCGATGGCCTGTATCAGGAGTTTGTAGATTTCCTCATTTCTTCTGTTACATCAGAGTTCTCCGGCTGTGTACTTTATGCCGAGATCAAGCGCCGCATTAAAAACGAAGACATGCGGGCGCTCTTTGGCTATATGGCCCGCGATGAGAGTCGCCATGCTGGCTTTATCAATCAGTGGCTGAAGGATTTTGGCATCGGTGTGGATCTGGGGTTTCTGGCCAAGGCCAAGAAGTACACCTATTTCCGGCCCAAGTTTATTTACTACGCCACCTATCTGTCGGAGAAAATTGGTTATGCCCGTTACATCACCATCTATCGCCAGATTGAGAAACATCCAGAGCTGAAATTTCACCCGATCTTTGGCTGGTTCAAAGAATGGTGTAACGATGAATTCCGCCACGGCGAGGCATTCGCCATGCTGATGCGTGCTGATCCCAAGCTGCTCAGCGGCACAAATCTCTTGTGGATTCGTTTCTTTCAGCTGGCAGTCTACGCCACGATGTATGTGCGAGATCACGCACGGCCCGAGTTCCATCAGGCCCTTGGGGTTGATCCGACGACTTACGATTTTCAGGTCTTTCGCACCACCACCGAGATCTCCAAGCAGGTCTTTCCTGTCACCCTCAATCTTGACGATCCGCGTATGCACCAGGGCTTTGAAAAGCTGCTTCAGATCTCGGATCAGGTGGCCCAGGCCCGCGAGCAGGGTGGCGTCATCGGCCGCATTCGACACGCCTGGCATGGCCTGAGGGCTGCAGCAGTGTTCGGCCGTCTTTTCCTGCTGCCGGTGAGGCGCCACGAATTGCCGCGCGAAGTCCGTCTGGCTCCGACCTGGTGATCTTGGGTGTTCACCGCTGCGGTCTACACAGTGTTTGTCTGGTGGTTGAGCACCGGCGTTATTCTGTTTCTGAACGGACTGCCAAGGCACACCTTTAAGTGGACCATGACCGGTGCGACCGTGGTCTTGGTGGCTGCGCTCTATGCCCTGCAACTTACTAGCCATGTCAGTGAAGTCTGGGCCGCCTATTGTGCCTTCACCTGTGCAGTACTGGTCTGGGCCTGGCAGGAGATTGGCTTTCTGTTGGGCTTTGTGACTGGCAGCCGCAAGACCGACTGTCCGGAGGATGCCCGTGGCTGGCGCCGATTTGGTCTTGCTGCAGAAACAATTCTTTATCACGAGCTGGCTCTGGTGGTGCTCGGTGTGATGGTCTGGCTGGTCACCCACGATGGGCCCAATCAGGTGGGCTTCTGGACCTATCTCGTGCTCTGGACCATGCGTCAGAGCGCTAAGCTGAATGTCTATTTCGGTGTGCGCAATCTCAACGAGGATTTCTTGCCCCACCATCTGAAATACCTGGTGACCTATTTTCGTCGCCGGCGCATGAATCCTTTTCTACCCATTTCCATTGGGCTTGCCTCGGTGATCGCGGTGCCGATCTGGAAATCGGTTGTCAATGCCGTGCCGGGAGGTTTTGATGCGGTGGGCCTTAGCCTGGTAGGCATGCTGCTGTCACTCGCAATTCTTGAACATCTTTTCCTGGTACTGCCTTTGCCCGTAGATGCGCTCTGGAAATGGGGCCTGCGGTCGCGGCCGACCTCAACGATTTCCTAATCGTTCGGATTCGCAGCGATTGCTTTAGCAGTGATACACCTTGCCGCGCTCGGCAAGGTGCACGTCTTCCCACCCGAGTTTTTCTTTCAAGCACTGGGCAAATGTAGCGGCCGCATTCTCTTCGCCATGGGTGACAAACACCTGCGCAGGCGGGCGCTCAAAGTCACCACACCACCACAGCAGATCCTGCTGATCACCATGTGCCGATAGCCCGCCTAGTGTATGGACAGCTGCCTTCACGGGTACCTCACGGCCCAGGAGCTTCACAGCCCTGGCCCCATCCACCAGCGCGCGGCCACGTGTGCCTGCCGCCTGAAAGCCGGTGATCACAATGGCACTCTGAGGCGATGGCAGGTTCCAGAACAGATGATGCACAATGCGGCCGGCCTCGCACATGCCACTTGCCGAGAGAATGATTGCACCACCGCGAATTTGATTGAGCCCTTTGGATTCCTCCACCTTGGTCAGGTAGCGCAGGCTGACTGCATTCGGGTTGGCCTTCGCCCAGGCATAGAGTTCACGGCTCAGGGGATCCAGAGTGGCCATGTGGGCCTCGGTGATGCGGGAAGCTGCTGCGGCCATTGGCGAATCTACAAAGATAGAGAGATGCGGCAGGCGCTTACGCTTGATCAGATCAATCAGGATCGCAACCACCTCCTGCGTGCGGCCCACGGCAAAGGCAGGCATTACGACATTACCACCCGATTTCATGGTGTGTGTGATGATTCCGACCAGTTCATCCTCGGTCTCTTTGAGAGACCGGTGTCGACGGTCCCCATAAGTGGACTCCATCACCAGAATATCCGCCTGCTGCAATCGTTGGGGGTCATTCATGATGGGTCGATCCCGGGTGCCGACATCGCCAGAGAAGACAAGCCTTCGGGTGACTGGTTTGGCGTGTTCCTTCTGATCTTCTTCAATTTCCAGCAAGGCAGACGCCGAACCCAGGATATGGCCTGCATCAACAAAGCTCAGCCGGATGCCGGGCGTCAGTTCGGTGGGCCGATGAAACCCAATTGGTCTGCACTGACTGATACACCGGCCGACATCCTCAAGGTTATAGAGTGGCTCGGGGAGATCGCCCCGCCAGCGGCCTGCGGCCAGACGATCTTCGGCACGCCGACGTTCAAACTCCTGAATGTGGGCGCTATCGGCCAGCAGTACCTCCAGCAGATCCAGCGTGCCTGCCGTGCAATAGATGGGTCCGGTGAATCCCTGCGCACAGAGTCGGGGCAGCAGGCCGCTGTGATCAATGTGGGCATGCGTGAGCACCACAAACTCAATGCTCTTGGGGGCCGTACCAAACGGTGAGAGATTTTTTGCATCGGCATCCCGTCCGCCTTGGAACATGCCGCAATCCACCAGAAAACGGCGATGCTGGCGGCGGGTGCTGACATCGACGATCACCTGCGATCCGGTGACTTCACCTGCCGCCCCTTGGAATTTCAGCTGCATGCGGTCTGTTCCAGTCACCTGATCCGAAAAGACACGTCCGCGTTTATTTCTGATTCTTCCGCGAGACGCCCATCACCAGGGCCTCACCCTCCAGTACACGTTTGCCGCCGACGGAACAAACGGTTTCCAGACGGACACGACTCTTTTCAGGATAGACCTCCAGCACGGTCACCGTGGCGGTGATCGTATCGCCGGGATGTACGGGAGCCAAGAATTTCATGGTTTGCGTTAAGAAAATGGTGCCGGGACCGGGTAGGCGATTGGCCAACACGGAGGAGATCAGACTACCCGTCAGCATTCCGTGCACGATACGTGTACCGAAGCGGGTGGTCTTGGCATAGTCTTCATCCAGATGGATGGCATTGGTGTCCATCGAGACGGCAGAAAACAGAATGATGTCGGTTTCGGTGATTGTTTTCGACTGTTGGGCGGTCTGGCCGACCTGGATGTCTTCGATGTAGAAGGCTGGATGAATAGAGGACATGACGACTCCCTGATATTGTTGGCGTTATAGTGGGGACCTAGATGTCCAAATGTTTGATTAGACATTAGGCACAAGGATTTTACGATGAAAGACATAGTCGAACGTTTTTTTGTTGCCCACATGGGGGCGGAGTTGCCGGCCTGGGCCAAGGGCCTAGTGGCGCTCACCAATGTGTTTCTAATCCTGCTCATTTCCTGGGCCCTCATGTCGGCCTCGGGCCGCGTGATCCGCACGCTCAATCAACGGGTGGCGTCCAAGAACTCAGATCTGGAAGAGCGTAAGCGGATTGAGACACTGATGCGCGTGTTTCGCTATGTCGCCTCGGTGGTGATCGGTGCGCTCACGGTCATGCTGGTGCTCGCGGAGATCGGTATCTCGATTGCCCCCATTCTGGCAACAGCCGGAGTTGCCGGCCTGGCAGTGGGCTTTGGTGCACAGAGTCTGGTCAAGGATTACTTCACTGGCTTTGTCATGTTGCTGGAAGACCAAATTCGGGTGGGTGATGCAGTTGAAGTTGGCGGTAAGACTGGTACCGTGGAGGAAGTCACGCTGCGCTATATCCGTCTGCGCGATCACGAGGGAGCGGTGCATTTCGTTCCCAATGGTGTGATTGCCACCGTCACCAACAAAAGCCGTGAATATGCTTATGCGGTGATGGATGTGCGCGTGTCCTACAGGGCAGACCTTGATCGTGTGATTGAGGTGATTCGAGATGCAGGCAATGAATTTTCCCGTGGCCACGATGTTGCAGAGGATATTCTCCAGCCACTTGAAATTCTCGGTATCGAGCAATGGAACGAGTCTCACCAGATCCTGCGCTGCCGATTCAAAGTCAGGCCCGCTGCGCAGGGTGACATCAGGCGCGGGTTTCTGAAGTTGTTGAAGCAGCGCTTTGATGTTCAGGGCATTGCCCTGCCGTTTAAAGAGACCTGATCACACCCTGTTTACACAGGATGCCTAGCCAATCCAGCCCAGCACCATCATCAGCAGCGTACCCACGGTAATCGCCGGAACCAAGGCGTTTTTTCGGCTCATCATGATCACCACGGCCGTGCCGGCGGCGATCACACGATAGGCCATAGGCGTCTGGGCCAGCACGCCCACGGGCAGCACAATGATGCGCACTACCAAGGCAGAGACCATGGCATAGGTCACGCAGGTGATCCATCCGAAAAGCGGACTATCTTGTGTGAGTCTGCCGGAGAGGAGCACACCGAGTCCGCGCCATGCATAGGTGCCCATGGCGGCAAAGAGCAGAATCCCCCAGGCCCATAGTGCAGATCCCTGTGGAATATTGAGCAGGCTCTCCATGTTTACGCCTTTTTTCCTAAGGCCATATCAAGAAAAAATGCAACACTGCCGCCAATCAGACCGCAGATCAGAATGCTCCAGCCCGGCGCCCATCCATAGACGATGGGGCCCGATAGTCCACCGATCAGCAGTGCGAAGCGACTCGCCCGCGCGCGTACCTCAACAAAGCTGAGCAGGAAAAACAGTGGATTGAGCATGACCAGACCAATAGTGATCGGCGTGGGCACATGGCCGGCCAGCAGATAACCCAGCATGGTGCCGGGCACGCTTACCGCCCAGCAGGTCAGACCAAAGCCTGTGAAATAGGCCATACGTTCCTGTGGCGGTATGCGGGAGAACTCCCGCATCATCGCTGCCCAGCTGGTCATTGAGATGAAGTGGGCTACACCGTAGAGCGAGGGCCTACGATCCTCTTTCGGAATCTGCGGAATGAGCGTGAGCGTCATGGGCAGAAAACGCGCTGCCGTGAGCGCTGCGGCGATCGCCACTGCAAAGCCGGAGGCGCCGAGTGCCACCATCTCGACAAATACCACCTGCCCCGGTAAGGCATAAAGAAAAAACGTGGTGGCGGTGGTCACGCCGAGCGTGAGTCCACTCGCATGGCCCAGAGCACCAAAGCCGATCATGCCCGCCACCAGCACCGCAGCGGGTACGCCGAAGGCATCCCGGCAACCGGCCAGCAATGATTTGCGCGTGCTGAGTGTGGAGGAATCTGACATGGCGGCCATTGTAGGCCTGGCAATCAAATCCGCGATAATGAGGTCTATGTCGCATGCGCGGGGACTTCAAAAAATTCGGGTCTGGGATCTGCCCACGCGATTGTTTCATTGGCTCTTAGCGATCTCTATCGTGGCCGCGTTTATCTCCGTAAAAATTGGCGGCAATGCCATGGTCTGGCATGGCCGTTTCGGCGATGCGGCCCTGGCCCTGATTCTCTTTCGACTGGCTTGGGGTGTTGTGGGCCCGCATTACGCACGATTTGCTCAGTTTGTGAAGGGCCCTTCTGCCATATTGCAGGAACTCCGCGGCGATGCGCCGCGCAGTCCGGGCCACAACCCGCTGGGTGCCCTTTCGGTCCTGGCGATGCTGCTGTTGATCGGCCTTCAGGCAGGTCTTGGCCTCTTTAGCTCAGATGACATTGCCTTCGATGGTCCGCTTGCAAAGCATGTCAGCAGTGCGACGGTGGAATTCGCCACACGGTGGCACCATCGTTTTGAATGGCTACTGATCGGATTGATTATCTTGCACATTGCAGCGGTGATCTGGCATCAACGCGTGAAGGGCCATGATCTGGTGCGGCCCATGATTACGGGCGATCAGTGGGCTGCTTTTTCTGCCTCACTGCAGGCCGCACGTGATGATGCGTTCATGCGTGCAAGGGCGATTGTGCTGATCACCCTTGCCGCATTATTGGTGGCTTACTTGTCGCGATAGTCATCGTGGCAGGCCTTGCAGGTCTGCCCGGTGGCGCCAAACGCCTTTTTAATCTGTTCAAGGTTGCCGGATTTCGCAGCCGTGTTCAGATCTGCCGCAGCCTTCATGAATTTATCTGCGCCCGCTTTCACCTTGTCAATCTCCTTCCAGACTGCGGGCTTGGCCTTGCCGCCCTCCGTACCGGGACCAAATGCTTCCCAGGGCAGTGTGGAGAGTGTGGCGATCAGGGCAGCGCTTTTTTGGACTTCTGCAGCGTTAAAGGGAGCCTCACCCTTTACCACCGCGCCGATACGGTTCATGTGGGCACCGGTCAGCGCAAAAGCGCTTTGACGATATTTGATCGCATCTTCTTTCTTCGCAAATTGCGCGGAGGCAGTGAGAGGCATGGCGGCAAGCACGCCGCAGGCGATGCTGAATCCAAGTGCAGATTTCAATTTCATATGGGCTCCTTATGTGGAATAAATTAATGGCGCGTAAGCTGCGGAAATGCTATTGGCGGGTGGATTTTCCCGCCGACATGACCCACCAGACGCCCCAGACGGTCAGCAGTGTGCCGGCCACAGTACTGAGTGTAATTGGTTCATCGAACAGGAACCAGGCCATGATGGCCGTGGTGGGTGGTGTCAGGTAGAGCAGGCTGGTGACTTGTGTGGCAGCGCCTTCACGAATCAGAATGAAGAGCAGCGAGATCGCGCCGATGGAGAGCGCCAGGATTGCCCAGAGCAGTGCCCCGATCATTTCCGGATGCCAGACAACTTCCCGGGTCTCAAATAGGAACATGAAGGGCAGACAGACCAGCGCTGAGACGGTGAACTGAATGACCGATCCCGCTCGCAGATCGAAGCTTGGACAATATTTTTTCTGATAGATCGTGCCCAACGTGATGCTGGCCAGGGCGATCACCGCGAGTCCAAGGCTCAGTGCTGTCATGCCGGTCAGAGACAGCTTGGCAAACACGACCAATCCCACGCCAGAGAGCCCCAGTGCCAGACCGATCCATTGCCGTGCAGTTACTTTTTCGGCCAGTAGGGCCGCCAGCCAGGCGGTGATGATCGGCTGCAGGCCCACGATCAGGGCCACCAGGCCAGCAGACATGCCATGCCGCACCGCAGCCCAGACACCCCCCAGATAGCCTGCCTGCAGGAGCACTCCAGCGATGCTGATATGAAGGATTTTTCGTCTTTCGGGCCATATCGGCTGCAACAGCATGACCGCCGGCACCATGATCACCAGCACGCCCACAAAGCGCAAAAACAGGAAAGTCATGGGCTCGGCGTGGGGCATGCCATAGCGGGCGATGATGAAGCCGGAGCTCCAGATCAGCACAAAAGTTGCGGGAATCAGGCGTCGGAGGGCGGGATGCATGGGGTTTTTAGGGAAACATCGTGGATAATGCCCGAATGAGTTTTGATGCGTTTGGCCTGCATCCCGATTTGATGCGGGCAATTGCCGAGTTAGGCTACACCACCCCCACCCCGATCCAGTCCCAGGCGATCCCCGTCGTGATTGAGGGCAAAGACGTCATGGGCGCCGCCCAGACGGGCACGGGCAAGACGGCCGCATTCACCCTGCCCATTTTGCAGCGGCTGATGGCCTATGCAAATACCAGTGCCTCGCCCGCGCGACACCCGGTGCGGGCATTGATTCTTGCGCCCACGCGCGAGCTCGCCGATCAGATTGCCCAGAATGTCAGTCAATACGCCAAGCATGTGCCGCTAAAAAGCGTCGTTGTGTTTGGTGGTGTGGACATGACGCCGCAGACTGCCGCATTGCGATCGGGTGTTGAAATCTTGATTGCAACGCCTGGCCGCCTGCTGGATCATGTCCAGCAGAAAACAGTGTCGCTTGCTTCGGTCTCGGTCCTGGTCCTTGATGAGGCTGATCGCATGCTGGACATGGGCTTTCTTCCCGACCTGCAGCGTATTGTGAACCTGCTGCCGAAGGCCCGTCAGAGCCTGCTTTTTTCTGCCACTTTTTCGCCCGAGATCCGCAAGCTCGCCAAAACGTTTCTGAATGACAGCCCTGTGGTAATTGAGGTCGCTGCCCGAAACGCCACGGCCGATAACGTCTCGCAGGTGGTCTTCATGGTCGATCGGTCCGAGTCCAAGCGCGCGGCGGTGGCCCATCTGGTGAAGAGCCGGGGCCTAAGGCAGGTGATTGTGTTCACCAACACCAAAATTGGTGCGAGTCGTCTGGCCCGAGAACTTCAGCGTGAGGGCATCCCTGCGGATGCGATTCACGGCGATAAATCCCAGGGCGAGCGGCTTGCAACTCTGGAAAAATTTAAAAAAGGCGAGGTTGAGGTCATGGTGGCCACCGATGTTGCGGCCCGCGGCCTGGATATTGCCGAGCTTCCGGCTGTGATCAACTATGACTTGCCGTATTCGCCTGAAGATTATGTGCATCGGATTGGCCGCACAGGCCGTGCGGGTGCCAGCGGCCAGGCAATGTCGCTGATGGTCCCTGAGGATGCACGGCTTCTTGCTGATATTGAAAAGCTGGTGCGCAAGACCATCACAAGGGAATCCCTGCGGATTGAGCGTGCATCGCGCGGTGGGTCATCGTCTTACGAATCACCAAGACCAAAATCCTATTCGGTGCCCAAAGCGGTCAAGGCAGTGCCTGCTGACCCGATTTTTTCTCAACCCTACGTACCCAAGGCCGCATCTTCTGAGCAGGTCGGTGAGGCCGCGGTATCGGCAACGACTGTCCAGCCCACAGTTGCAGGAAAATCCACGCCATCGGGCATCAAGCGTGCCCCGAAAACGGTGCCCTCACTGCTTGGTGGTAAGCGCAAAACCTAGCAGGTTGGCGCAACAGGTTTGATCGGCTGCTGACGCAGTCGCGCCCAACATCCCTCGACCCTGGCGAGCCAGCTCGGGGGCATGTGAAATTCAAGATATGACCAGGCGAAATCCAGTTGAAGTTGAATCACTTCTGCACTGTCGATGCGCAGCGGCGGTGCCTTGGTCTGCTTGGAGAGTTTCTCGCCCTGATCATTTTTCACAACCGGCACATGCTGTACATAGGGCTGGGGCAGGCCCAAGGCCTCGCGCAGGGCCTGGTGTCGGGGGGCGGCATGCAGCAGATCATCGCCGCGCAGGATATGCGTGATGCCTTGGAAACCATCATCAACCACCACTGCCAGATGGTAGGCCCAGAAGCCATCGGCACGTCGCAGCAGGAAATCATCACCATTGTCATTGCGAAAGCGCCATGAGCATCCCTCACGGTCTTCTTGACGAAAAAAGACTTCGGCGCGGGGCTGGGTCATGCGCTCCGGCTGCTGTGGTCTACAGTAGCCTGGGTAAATAATTTCACCATCGGGATTGTGGGTGGTCTTACCTGATCCCACCGCGTATTGAAGCCGTTTGCGCGAACAGGTGCAGGGATAGACACGGCCTGCCGCAATAAGCGTTTCCAATGCGGCAAGATAGGCATCATGGCGGCTGCTTTGAAACAGTACCCCCATGCGCGATTCCCTGTCTTCCCATGCATCCCAATGCAGACCGTGGGCGGAGAGCTGCTGAAGAATCAGGTCGGCAGCGCCGGGTTCCTCGCGCGGTGGATCCAGATCTTCCACACGCACCAGCCACTGCCGCCCATTGGCCCGCGCATCCAGCCAACTGGCCAGGGCCGTGACCAGTGAGCCCAGGTGCAGGGGGCCGGTGGGGGAGGGGGCAAAACGGCCTTTCGCTTGCAACGGGTGACCCCTGTGGGCTACCTGGCGATTTCCGCGAAGCTTTCGCGCGCGGCCTGCAGGGTCTGGTCAATTGGATCGCCGGCATGAGCGATCGATACAAAACCTGCCTCGAAGGCCGAGGGTGCGAGATACACGCCCCGATTCAGCATTGCGTGAAAGAAGCGATTGAACTGATCACGATCTGATTGGCTGACATCGTCGAAGGTGATGGGTATTGTTTTGCTGAAATAAAGCCCGAACATGCCGCCGATACTATCGGTGCAGAAATTCTCCTCACCTGACTCGTGTGCGATTGTTTGCAGGTCTTGCATCAGGCTGGCGGTCATAGAGGTGAGTTTTTCAAAAAATCCCGGTGCACTCACGATCCTGAGTGTGGCGAGACCGGCGGCCACCGCAACTGGATTACCGGAGAGCGTACCGGCCTGATAGACCGGGCCCAGCGGGGCCACGCACTGCATGACATCCTTTCGCCCACCGAACGCGCCCATGGGCATACCACCGCCGATGACCTTGCCCAGGGTGGTCAGGTCAGGCCGCACACCGCTGATGCCTTGGACGCCCTGCGGGCCAACACGAAACCCTGTCATAACCTCATCAAAAATCAGTAGGGCGCCGTGGGCATCGCACTGTTGGCGCAGCGCTTCAAGAAAACCCTTGATGGGCTTGACCAGATTCATATTGCCCGCAACCGGCTCGACGATCACGCCAGCAATGGCAGCGCCATGTTCATTGAAACATTTTTTCACTCCGTCGATGTCGTTGTAATCCAGGACGATGGTTTCTTCGGCAAAGCTCTTGGGCACACCGGCTGAGGTTGGATTGCCAAAGGTCAGCAGGCCCGAGCCCGCCTTGACCAGCAGGCTGTCCACATGGCCGTGATAGCAGCCTTCGAACTTGATGATCTTGGAGCGGCCCGTGAATCCGCGTGCAACCCGAATCGCAGACATTGTGGCCTCCGTGCCTGAAGAAGTCAGGCGCATCATTTCCATGGAAGGCAGGTGGCTGCGGATCCATTCCGCGATCTCGACTTCTGCGGCGGTGGGTGCGCCAAAAGAAAGGCCATGGGCGGCGGCCTCTTGCACGGCTGCGATCACTTCTGGGTGGGCATGGCCCACGATGGCTGGCCCCCATGAACAGATATAGTCAACATAGCGATTACCATCGGCATCCCAGCCATAGGCACCCTTGGCCTTGGCGAAAAACCGCGGCGTGCCACCTACTGAGCGAAATGCACGAACAGGTGAATTCACACCTCCCGGGATGGTTTGTTGCGCCTGGGCAAAAAGCGCTTCACTTTTTTTGGTGATCTGCTGCATGACGGCCTTTCTGTCGGCGTTGCGGATAAACTCTCTATTGGAAGGCATTTTAAATCGACTGGCTAGAACAGTTGATTGCGATGACTCAAGACTCTTCAAAGGAAGCGTGGATTCATGAAAAAGTATATGTGTCTGATTTGCGGCTGGATTTATGATGAGGCCACCGGCTGGCCCGATGATGGCATTGCGCCTGGCACCAAGTGGGAAGATGTCCCTGTTACTTGGGCCTGTCCCGAGTGCGGCGCACAGAAATCAGATTTTGAGATGGTGGAGATTTGATGGATCGCTACGGGGCCTGACGGCCCCTCGCGATGACGTTTTTTCAGGTGTCTGACACCTTCGTTATTTTTTCACCACCGAAAATCGCATCAATGTTTTTTCCCGCGCCTGCGCATGATCGACCACAGGTAAGGGATAAGTCTTGCCCAGTGTGATGCCCGCATCTTTCAGCACCACGGGTGGCGCTATCCAGGGCGCGTGAATGCATCGATCATCCAGCGCAGCGATCTCGGGCACATAGCGCCGGATGAAACTGCCGCGCTCATCGAATCGTTCACTCTGACTCACGGGATTGAAAATGCGGAAGTAGGGTTGCGCATCGCAGCCGGTGGAGGCCGCCCATTGCCAGCCTCCGTTGTTAGCCGAAAGATCATAGTCATTCAGTTTCCAGGCGAAGTAGCGCTCACCGCGTCGCCAATCAACGCCCAGGTCTTTGGTCAGAAAAGAGGCCACCACCATGCGCAGCCGGTTGTGCATGTAGCCGGTGGCATTGAGCTGCCGCATGCCGGCATCTACCAGGGGGTAGCCGGTTTGGCCCGCACACCATGAGTCAAAAAGCGCATCGGCCTCGGGCCCCTCGGTCCAGCGAATCGCATCGTATTCGGGTTTAAAGCTTGCATTCACCACATGCGGATGATGATGCAGGATCTGCATGTAGAAATCCCGCCAAATCAATTCGGAGAGCCATGTTGCAGCACCTTCGGCAGCCTGCCGATCAGCCTGTGCAGAGAGCGCAAAGCGCACCAGTTCACGAATAGAGATCGTGCCAAAGCGCAGGTGGACTGAAAGATAAGATGGCCCCTTTGCGCCGGGGTAATCACGCGCTGCCTTGTACTGGCCGATGCGTGGTTGGAATTCCTTAAAAAGCGTCTGGGCGCCGGATTCTCCGAGTGGAATTTTCAAGTCATGTAGATTGCCTGCTGAAAAACCCAGTGCGCTGAGAGTAGGCATCGGTTTGCGCAGCGCTGCCTTCAGTGCGGCGCTGGGCTGCAGCCGTTTGGCCAGGCGATCGCCCACACCGTTGCGAGATGCGAAGCGCTCGGCGCCCGTGGCCTTTGCGGCAACGTCTTCATCGCGCAAGCGTTTGAGCCAGGCATTTTTGTAGGGCGTGAAAACAGAGAACGGATTGCCTGCACCAGTGAGCACCTCACTGCGCTCGAAGATACATTGGTCCTTCACCGAGACCGCCTCGATGCCAAGCCCCTGCAGGGTCTGTCGCACCCGATGATCACGTGCCAATGCATCGGGCTCGTCATCGTGGGCAAACACCACGCGTTTCGCCTGCAGGTCTTGTGCAAGTTCGGGGATTAAGGCGCTGGGATCGCCATGTTGCACAATCAGGTGGGCACCTGCTTCAGAGAGTCGCTGATCGAGTTCGGCCACTGCGGCGTGGATAAAGGCCACGCGCCGATCCTCACAGGGCGTGGCCTGGCCAGCTCCCGGCAATGCGGACAGGATGGTCTTATCGAAGATGAATGCGAGTTGCAGGGGCTCCTGATGCTCGAGAGCGACGGCAATCGCAGCGTGGTCGCCAAGCCGCAGGTCGCGCCTGAGCCACACAAGCGTGCAGGGCTGTGTTTTGTTTTCAGACAAGGTTAAAATTTCCTCATGGGCCATCAATCTGTTTCCCAACATTATCTCGTGGCCATGCCCAGCCTGACCGATCCTCAGTTCAATGGCACGGTCATTTATCTTGCTGAGCATACGCCTTCGGGCGCTATGGGCCTGGTGGTCAACCGGCCATCGGAGATGTCTCTGGCCACACTTTTTGATCGTATCGATCTGCCCCCGGCAAATCCGGAAGCCATTTCGGTCCATCGGGCCAAGCTGCGCTACGGCCCGATTGGCGATGAGATTGTCTACTTGGGCGGCCCGGTACAGACGGATCGTGGTTTTGTGTTGCACGAGCCTGTCGGCAAGTGGAACTCCACTCTGGTGCTGAACGACGTTACCGGCCTGACATCCTCGCGCGATATCCTGGAGGCCGCAGCTTGTGGCCGGGGCCCCGATCGGATCTTTGTCTCGCTCGGCTATGCGGGCTGGGGCGAGGGCCAACTCGATCAGGAACTGGCGGCAAATGCCTGGCTCACCGTACCGGCCACAGATACTTCGTTGATCTTCGATATTCCAGTTGACCAGCGCTTCGCATACGCCTTCCGGCTGCTTGGGATTGATCCGCTGCATTTCTCGGGAGCCGCCGGGCATGCATGACCCGGCCCGTGGGGGCGTTACCCTCATGGCCTTTGATTTCGGGGAGCGTCGTATTGGGGTGGCCATTGGCAACACCCTGACGGGCGGCGCCCGTCCGCTCGCCGTCATTCAGGAGGAACGCCGCGAGGCCCGCTTTGCCCGCATTGCCGCCCTGATTGCAGAGTGGGGCCCCGAGCGGCTGGTGGTGGGATTGCCTGCTCATCCCGATGGCGCTGAACATCCTTTTGCTGCCCGTTGTCAGCGCTTTGCCCATCAGCTGCAGGGCCGCTTTGGCCTCGCAGTGGAGATGGTGGATGAGCGCTGGACATCGGCCCTGGCGCCAGGCGAGGCGCCCATCGATGCCGAGGCTGCCGCGATCCTGCTGCAGGGCGTTTTAGATACACTGTCGTCTCATGCCACGGTCCATCCAAATTAATGCCAACGGTGAGCTCATTCACCTGCTCAGTACAGAGGGCATTCCCAGGGCATTGATGCTCCGAATCCTCGATCGCGCCAATACATTTCTCAATCCGAACGATCCCACTGAAGTGGTCAATGCGCCCCTCCTCGATGGCAAGAGCGTGTTCAACCTCTTTTTTGAAAATTCCACCCGCACCCGCACCACATTCGAGATCGCGGCCAAACGGCTCTCGGCCGATGTGGTGAACCTGAATGTGCAGGTCTCCAGTACAGCCAAGGGTGAGTCCCTGCTGGACACGATCGACAACCTTGCCGCTATGAAGGCCGATATGTTTGTCGTGCGCCATGGCCAGAGTGGTGCGCCTTATCTGATCGCCAAACACATCAACAAGGTAGCACCGCACATTCGCGTGATGAACGCAGGCGATGGCCGACATGCCCACCCCACTCAGGCCCTATTGGATGCCTTCACCATTCGCCATTTCAAGGGTGATTTTCAGCATCTGCGTGTGGCCATCGTGGGCGATATCCTCCATTCACGTGTGGCCCGCTCCAACATCCACGCCCTGACCACTCTGGGGGTGCCGGAGATCCGTGCCATTGCGCCGCTGACACTGCTTCCATCGGGATTAAAAGAGATGGGCCTTCAGGTCTACACCGATTTGTCGGAGGGGCTGCGCGATGTGGATGTGATTCTGATGCTGCGGCTTCAGAATGAGCGCATGCGGGGTGCAATGCTGCCCAGCACCCAGGAATACTTCAAGCACTACGGGCTGACTCAGGAAAAACTCACCGTGGCCAAGCCCGACGCGATTGTTATGCATCCGGGCCCGATGAACCGTGGTGTGGAGATTGATTCTGCAGTCGCAGATGGCGCGCAGTCGGTCATTCTTTCCCAGGTCACCTTCGGGATTGCCGTGCGTATGGCGGTGATGAGCATGCTCGCCGAGGTGAAACACTGATGGCGGCTGCAAAGCGCATGATGGCGGTACCCGCCACGCTGCCGCGCATGCGGATCTATGGTGGCCACCTGATCGATCCCGCCAGTGGCATCAATCAGCCGATGGACCTCTGGATCGCCGATGGCAGTCTGGTGTCAATCACGCCGTCTGGGCACCGACTGGATGGATTTGTTGCCGATGAAGAGATCAATGCCACTGGCCAATACATTTGCCCTGGATTGATTGATCTCTGTGCGCGGCTGCGTGAGCCTGGCTTTGAATACAAGGCCACACTGGAGTCCGAGATGCGCGCCGCGATTGCGGGCGGTGTGACCCGACTGGCCTGCCCACCCGATACCGATCCACCGCTGGATGAGCCGGGCTTGGTAGAGATGCTCAAGCATCGTGCCCGCAATCTGATCCAGGCCCATGTCCATCCGCTTGGCGCACTGACCGTCGGCTTAAAGGGTGAGCAGATCACCGAGATGGCCGAGCTCTCTGAAGCGGGCTGTGTTGGTTTTTCGCAGGGACCGATTCCAATCGTCAATACTCAGGTGCTGGTGCGGGCCATGCAGTATGCAAAGACCTTTGATTACTCGGTCTGGCTCTACCCTATGGATCCATGGGTGGGCCGCTCAGGCGTGGCCCACTCTGGCCCCGTGTCGGGTCGGATGGGACTGCCCGGTATTCCTGTGGCCAACGAAACGATTGCGTTGCACACGATATTTGAATTGATGCGCTCTACCGGCGCACGAGTCCATCTCTGTCGACTCTCATCGGCGGCGGGCGTGGAACTGGTGCGCCAAGCTAAACAGGAGGGTCTGCCCATTTCGGCGGATGTGGCCGTGCATCACCTGCATCTGATTGATGTTGATATTGCTGATTTTGATTCGAACTATCGGGTGCTACCGCCATTCCGTGGTCAGCGGGATCGCGAGGCACTGCGTGCCGCGGTGCTCGATGGCACGGTTGATGTGATCTGCTCGGACCATGCTCCGGTGGATGACGATGCCAAGCAGCTGCCCTTTGGGGAGGCCGAGCCTGGCGTGTCGGCCATTGAGCTGTTACTGCCTCTGACACTGAAGTGGGCCCAGGAGGCCAATGTGCCACTGGATCAGGCGCTGCGCCGACTCACGGTGAATGCAGCTGCAGTACTTGGCCGCGATGCAGGCCAGTTGTCGGTAGGTGGTCAGGCCGATATCTGCATTTTTGATCCCAAGGCCCACTGGATTGTCAATTCGCAGCAGCTGTTCTCCCAGGGGGCCAACACGCCTTATGTTGGACTGGAACTGCAGGGCCGGGTCCATGCGGTGCTTGTGGATGGCCGCTGCGTCTTTGATCGTGCCCGCGGCGGCTTCTTTCTTCAGTCACGCTGAATTCCCATGATGCGTATTCTGTGGCGGGCAGTGCTGCTGTCGCTGCTGCTCTTGTTTGGCCTGCTGATTTTGTTTTCTTTTTACCGGTTTATCCCTCTGGCCCAGCGTTGTGCTGCCCGCAGAGTCTGGTCCCGGCTGCTGTTGGCCATCGGTGGCGTGAGGCTTGAGGTTGAAAAGCCTCGCGGGCTGATTGCGGACTCCCCCATGCTGGTGGTGATGAACCATGTCTCATGGTTGGATATTTTTGTGCTCAATTCGGTGCTGCCTTCCACCTTCATTGCCAAGAGCGAGATCCGCCAGTGGCCCCTGGTGGGCTGGCTGCTGATGGGCGCCGATACGTTGTTCATTGAACGGGCCAGCCGACATGCAGTCCGCCATGTCAATCATCGGATTCTCGAGCGGCTGCGCCGTGGTGAGCACGTGGCATTTTTCCCTGAGAGCACCACCAGCGATGGCACCCTGGTATTGCCGTTTCATTCCAGTCTTTTTGCGATGGCGGTGCCGCGTAAAAAAGGTGGCGATGAGTCGGGCACTGTATTGCTTGCGCCTCCCCGAGTGCTGCCGGTAGCCCTGCGGTATTTTCAGTACGATGCGCCCAGCTTGATTCCTGCCTATATTGGCGAGCAGACTTTTCTGGAGTCGGTGCTCGCGATTCTTACGGCGCGTGGCTTGAGCGTGCGTTTGCGAATTCTTGAGCCGATGCTGCCCGCAGATGCTGAGATCACTCGCCAGATGCTTGCCCAGATGGCCCACCGGCGGGTCAGTGCCGCGGTGGATGCGCTTGCCTAATTATTCCTCTTTGACTGCGGGCTCAAGGCTCGACTGCAGATAAACCTTGTGATCTTCCAGTCGGATCGCGCTGAGTTGACGGCCCCAGACACAGCCGGTGTCCAGCCCGATCAGATTGGGCCGGACGACCAGCCCCAATGTAGACCAGTGGCCGAACACAATGCGTTGGGACTGTGTTTTTCTGTCCGGCATATCGAACCATGGGGTGAGCCCTGTGACTTGCTCCGGCGCAAGCTTGTTTTTGAATTCGGGAATACCGCGGGCATCAAGATAGCGTAGTCGTGTGAAGACACTGAGTGCGGCACGCATGCGTTTCTGGCCCTTAATGCCATCGGCCCAATGGGGTTTGGTGCCACTGACCATCTCAGCAAGAAAATCTTTCCAGTGATGACTTTTCAGCCGCAGCGATACCTCATGTGCGAGGGACATGGTGTGACGCAGGGTCCAGTGGGGCAGCACGCCCGCATGGACCATCAGGGTGTCGCCATCATGGTAGGCCAGCGGCCGTCTGCGTAGCCAGTCAATCAGATCAGCGGCATCGCGTGCGCGCAGGACCTGTTGGATGGTGTCCAGGGGCTGTGGCTTGCGCACGCCTGCTGCAAGTGCCAGCAGATGCAGGTCATGGTTACCCAACACAGAGACCGCACTGCGACCGGCTGACATCAGACGGCGCAGCACTTTGAGCGATTTCGGCCCACGGTTGACCAGGTCGCCCACGAACCAGAGCTGGTCGCGTCTCGGATTGATGGGCATTTGGGCCGCCAGCGCTTCAAGACTGTCCCAGCAGCCTTGCACATCGCCTATTACGTATCGGGCCATGGATTCTGGCGTGAGTCCTTAAAATGGAGGGCCAATTGTCGCATCCTGCCAAGGAGAGAGTTTTTGCAGCCTGCCGCCTCGATATTCAAAGCCTACGACATCCGTGGTGTGGTCGACGACACACTGACCGAGCCGGTCGTGCGGGCCATTGGCATGGCACTGGGCCTCTTGGTAGCCCGTGCGGGCCCAAGCGCATGCGTGGTGGGCAGGGATGGCCGACTCTCGGGACCGCGGCTGGTGGATGCCTTGGCCGATGGGCTTATGGCCAGCGGTATTGATGTGCTGGATGTCGGCCAGGTGCCGACACCGGTGGTGTATTTCGGCACCGTGGCATCGGGCTGCGGTTCGGGGGTCGCTGTCACAGGTAGCCACAATCCACCGCAGTACAACGGACTGAAGATGATGGTGGGCGGCGTGACCCTCTGGGGTGATGCGATTGGGCGTATTCGCGAGCTCATCTTATCGGGCGAGGCCCAGCGTCATGTGGATGCACTTGACGCTACCCGCCGCGGCAAGAGGATTCCGTCGCCCAAGATCGCTTCGGACTATGCCAATGCCATCGTGCAGGATGTGCGCCTGGCGCGTCCCATGACGATTGCGGTCGATGCGGGCAATGGGGTGGCTGGGGGTATGGCGCCTGAGCTGCTTGCCCGGATTGGTTGCCACGTGAAACCGCTATTTTGCGAGGTCGATGGCAACTTTCCCAATCATCATCCCGACCCCGCCCATGTGGAGAATCTCCAGGATCTGATTGATTGTGTTCGCACCACAGATGCCGAAATCGGCCTGGCCTTCGATGGGGATGGTGATCGGCTCGGCGTGGTGACCAAATCCGGCGCAATTATCTGGCCTGATCGCCAACTCATGTTGTATGCCGCCGATGTCTTGGCAGTACGCCCGGGTGGTCAGATTATTTTTGATGTGAAATGCACGCGACATGTCGCATCCTGGGTCCGTCAGCACGGTGGTGTGCCCTTGATGTGGAAGACCGGACACTCCCTGATCAAGGCCAAGCTGAAGGAAACCGGTGCACCCCTTGCTGGAGAGATGAGCGGCCACATCTTCTTCAACGACCGCTGGTATGGTTTTGATGATGCGCTCTACACGGCGGCCCGACTGCTCGAGATCGTTTCCCGTGTTGATGACCCCTCTGCCTTGCTGGAGTCTCTTCCCGACTCGGCGTCAACACCGGAGCTGCAACTCGCTACGCAGGAAGGTGAGAATTTCTCTATCGTGGAACGGCTGCGGCAGGAGGGCCACTTTCCATCGGCGACAGAGTGCATCACGATTGATGGGATTCGTGTCGAGTATGCCGATGGTTTCGGGTTGGCGCGGCCATCCAACACCACGCCCGTGATTGTGATGCGTTTCGAGGCCGACAATCCTGTGGCCTTGGCCAGAATCCAATCTGAATTTCGTGACAATTTCTCCCGGCTGCTGCCGGATGTGAGGCTGCCGTTTTAGCATCCAAACTCTCTGGCCGTGCGGGTACAGCACCGCTTACGGTGTGTCGTGCCCTGCTGATCAAGACCAGCTCTATGGGCGACCTTGTGCATATGCTCTCTGCGGTGCAGGAGGCTGCTGCGGCCGCGCCATCGGTGCGATTCGATTGGGTCTGTGAAGAGGCCTTTGTTGATCTTCCTCGGCTCTCGCCTGCAGTGGATCGTGTGATTGTGGTGGCCACAAGACGCTGGCGACACTCCCTCGGCTCGGTGCAGACACGGGCTGAAATTCGTCGCTTTGTTGCCGAACTGCGCGCAACCCGCTATGACCTTGTGATTGATGCCCAGGGGCTCTTGAAGACGGCCTGGATTACCGCCCTTGCCCGCTGCAACCGCTCATCTCGCTGGGGTTTTGATTGGTCGAGCAGTCGGGAGCCACTCTCTATTTTGGCGACGGGGCGCAGGGTTCATGCACCTTTTCAATGGCATGCGATTGAGCGTCTGCGCACCCTGATGGGCCAGGCACTGGGCTACTTTCCAAGCGGTCCGATTGCGACCTTGGATGCACCCACTCCGGATGCCTCGGTGGCCCACGCTGCAGGTACTCAGGCAAGCATTGTGCCCACCGTGATGTTTCTGCATGGCACTTCGCGTGAACAGAAGTCCTGGCCTGCGAGCGATTGGGCGGTGCTGGGTAAGGCGCTCACAGCGCAGGGATTTCATGTCCTGCTGCCTCAGGGGTCCGCATCTGAGGCCCACAATGCGATGCAGATCGCGAAGGCGATCGGCCCATCAGCCAGGGTCCTTCCAGAGTCCTCGATTGGTGCGCTTGCGGCATTGATGCGACAGTCGGCGGTGGTGATCGGTGTCGACAGCGGCCTGATGCATCTTGCAGTGGTACTTGGCGTTCCCACTGTGGCAATCATGGCGGCATCGCATTTAGAGCGTTTCTCTGCAGCGCGCTTTGCGCCGACCTGGGCAGGCCATGCCCAGGTCGTGACACGGCCGGATTCGGAGACACCTATTTCAGTGAATCAGGTGTTTGGGGCCTGCAAGGCTGTGGGTGTGCTTTGATGACGCAGATCCAGGAATCGTTTGTGGAACGTTTGGCACGTTGGGCCTACGGTGTCTTTGGCGTAGCGATGCTGCCTGTGCTGGTACTGCATCTTTTCTGGCGCGGCCTGCGGCAGCGTGATTATTGGCGGCACTGGTCTGAGCGATTCTCGGGTGGTCCGCCTGTATCCGAACATCAACTTCCTGGCTGGCTTGGTGGCGCTCGCGATCCCGATCAGGCCGTGCTGTGGATTCATGCAGTCTCGGTGGGCGAGACCCGGGCCGCTGCCCCCTTGATTGATCGTTGGCTTGCCCAGTCCGATCGGCATGTTGTGCTGCTCACCCACACCACACCCACGGGCAGAGCAACGGGTGCTGATCTTTTTGCGAGATGGCTGACACAGCCCGCGCCGCGTCTTGTCCAGCGTTATCTTCCCTATGATTTTTCGTGGGCGAATCACCGATTTTTGACATCGGTCAGGCCCACCCTTGGCGTGCTGATGGAGACCGAACTCTGGCCTAATCTCTTGGCCCAGGCCCGTGCGTTACGACTCCCAGTAGCACTCATCAACGCGCGTCTGTCACCCCGATCGCGTGAGCGGCTGCGTCGTTTTCGCTGGCTGTCGCGGCCCGCTGTCGCAGGCCTTGTTGGGATCGCCGCACAGACATCACGCGATGCGCAGGGCTTTGAGGCAGTCTTGATGCTTTCACCAAAGGATTCGTATGCGCGGCCACGCATTGAGATTCTGGGCAATATGAAATTTGATGTGGATATTCCCGAGTCCATGCGCGCACTGGGCCAGCAGTGGCGTACGCTGTTCATCTCGCAGCATGCCCAGTCTGCTGGGGATTCATCACGCATCTGGGCTGCAGTGAGCACGCGTGAAGATGAGGAGTCAGCCCTGTTGGATGCCTGGCTGGCGGCACGCCGAGAGGGCCGGCTGACTTTGCGCGATCACTTGTTGATCGTCCCGCGTCATCCGCAGCGATTCGAACGCGTGGCGCAACTGATCCGTGAGCGTGGACTCATGGTGTGCTGCCGCTCACAGGACTGGTCCGCACCAGACATGACTCAGCCAGCACCGACGCAGTTGATGGCTGCGAGAGATACCGTCTGGCTGGGGGATAGTTTGGGCGAGATGTTTGCTTACCTGCAGATGGCTGACATTGTGCTGATTGGCGGCAGCGTCAAACCATTGGGGGGGCAGAATCCGCTAGAGGCCTGCGCCCTGGGCAGGCCTGTGTTTTTTGGCCCACACATGTTCAATTTTTATGAAATTGCCCGCGAATTGAAGTCCTGTGGGGCGGGGGTAGAAGTAATCGATGCCGCCGACTGGATCACTCGGGGACTGCAGTTACTGAAAGATGATGCGCAGATGAGCAAACGCGCCGCCCAGGCATTGGCGTTTTCACAACTGCATCGCGGCGCCACTGCCAGGACCGAGGTTTTTCTGAACGCTATTTTGCAAGCAGCCCGTTGATATCGTCGATATCAGATTCCGACAGCGCGCCTGCCGAGGCCTTCAGTTTCAGGCTGTTGATCAGGGTGTCATAGCGAGCCTTTGAGAGATCACGCTGCGTCGTGTAGAGCTGCTGTTGGGCATTCAGTACATCGATATTGATGCGCACACCGACCTCATAACCCAGCAGGTTGGACTCCAGGGCGAGGCGGCTGGATCTCTCGGCGGCTTCATAAGCCTTGACTTGTGAAAGACCGGCCAACACACCAAGAAAGGCGGTCTTTGCAGTCTGCTCGGCATTGCGCCGCTCGTTTTCAAGATCAAAGAGGGCCTTATCGCGCAGGGCGACGACCTCCTTGGCCTTATTCATGGCAATGCCGCCATTAAAAAGCGGGAGTGTGAGTTCTAATGACAGCGTGTCGGTATCAGCGCGTGGATAGACGTTGGTTGACAGCGTTAGTGGATCAACCCTGCGCTTCTGCGCGACCAGGTCAATGGTGGGCATGTTGTCCGCTGAGATTACGCGCGTGACCTCGCTCTTGGCGATTTCTGCAGCGGAGGCGGCAGCCTGTACCTTCAGGCTGGCTTCGCGGGCCTGCTCGACCCATTTGGAGACATCCAGGGGTTCGGGATTGCTCAGGCTGACAGCGTCTTTCAGGCCGCTCAGCCGCTGGGGCAGAGGCTGGCCCACCAGAAGATTCAGCGCGTTGCGCTTCACATCCAGGTCGTTTCTGGCAGCGATCTGTTTGGCGGTGGCCAGATCGAAGCGGGCCTGGGCCTCTTGCTGATCGGTGATCGTGGCTGTGCCCACTTCAAAATTACGCTTGGCGGACTCAAGCTGCGCGCCAATGGCCTTCAGCTCCGCATCGACGCTGGCCAGGCTGTCCTGGGCCACCAGCACATCAAAATAGGCTTGTGTGACCCTGAGCAGGGCATCGATTCTCGCTTGGGTGAAATTGGCCTCACCGGCGCGCGTGCGTTCACGTTCCTGATTAAACGCCGCCAGCCGTTCCATACGAAAGATCGGCTGAGTGAGTGTGGCCACATAGGTTGTGCCGAGTCGCCCTGAATAGCTCAGATTGGCGGCCGGGATTGATGCGGCTGGGTTGTTACCTACGGTGAAGTCTGTCTGAGATCTGTTGGCCGTGAAGGTCGCCGCCGGGAGCAGCAACCCAAGCCCCTGGCCGAATCGGGTGGCGTCGGCCTCGGCCTTTTTGCGGGCCGCCAGGAAAGTGGCGTCGTGCTGCAGGGCCTGCCTAGCTGCCGCCGAGAGATCAAAACCGAGGGCGGTGCTGCAGCCCAGTCCAATGACTGCTGCAGCAAGACTGCCTGATCTAAAACCTGAAGTGCGAAATCTTTGGGGCATCTTCAAGGGGCTTGGTCAGGGTTTCAAATAAGACAGTGCTGCGGATGCCATCGGCTGAGTGGGCAGCACTGGTTCCAACGCGCTCAACCAGTAAGGCCTGCATCACTGGGGCTGTGCCCACGATGGCAACGAGTCTGCCGCCTGGGCTGAGCTTGCGGATCAGGTGCTCGGGGATTTTTTCCACCGCACCCGAGATGGCAATCGCATCAAAAACATTGTGATCCCAGCGGGTGTTTTCCGCTAAACCATTGGCGTGCACAACCTCGACATTCGAGATGGCCGCCTGGCTGAGATTTTCCTGTGCAAGGGTCACCAGGCTTTCGTATTTCTCGACAGTGAGGACCTGGGCAGACTGTCGGGCCATGAGCCCTGCCATGTAGCCTGAACCGGCGCCGATTTCCAGCACCCGATCAGAGGGGGTAAGGTTGAGTTCCTGCAGCAGCCTGGCCTCGACCTTCGGGGCCAGCATGACCTGACCCTCTGGCAAGGGCAATTCCATATCGACGAACGCTAGGTGACGATGCGATCGCGGCACGAAATCTTCGCGATGCAGTTCCGCAAGCAGGGTGAGCACATTGGGATCAAGCACGTTCCACGGCCGAATCTGCTGCTCGATCATCTTCGAGCGTGCCTTCTCGGTGTTGTTGAAATCGGGGTTCATGTCAGGCTCCAGCAAGACCCCGAGTCTAGCACTAGCTGCCCTCGGGGGGCCTGCCCGTCGTGGGGAGCATCACGCTGCGGATGGCCATATCGATGGCCTCCCGGACGTAGGCCCGCTCATCAATGGGGCTCACGCTGTGGTCATGCAATGCCTGTCGCCACAGGGCCAGCCAGGACAGGGGGGCCAGTAGCACCTTGATCCGTTCGCGGGAGATTTCGCCTCGTACCTCACCGCGCTCCACGCCACGCTTGAGTAATTTGGTGAGTTGTTCATGCACAGGACCCATCACTTCGCGCAGATAAGATTCGGCCAGATGCGGAAAGTTGTTCGATTCGGCCAATACGATGCGCGCAATCAGGTAGAGCTGCGACTCCAGGAATTGGTCCCAGCCCCAGCCGAGAAACTCCCGCAACATCACCTCGGTGCTCTGGCTGTCGTCATCTTTACGATTGCTGATTGCCTCAATCCAAGGGGCCGCCCGTTCGCGAATCACGGCCTCGAACAAGTCTTGCTTGCTGGCGAAATATAAATACACGGTGCCCTTCGAGATGCCGGCCTTCGCCGCAACATCATCAAGCCGCGTTTGTGAATAGCCAAACTCCGCAAATAGGCTGAGCGCGGCATTGATCAACTCCTGGGGGCGGGCGTCCTTGCGGCGCTTCCAGCGTGGGCCAGGTTTTTCTTTATCGATTTCAATGACGGCGGATTCTTGCATCGCGCGTATTGTAATCAGAGTGCATAATGACTCCGCTTCTCTGTCCCCGAATTTATGGAACTCATTCTTCACGCGTTGCGCGACCTCCCCTTGCTTGTCAAAGCCCTGTTCATGGGGGTCGTCGAGGGGGTTACGGAATTCCTCCCGATTTCATCAACCGGCCACCTGATCTTGTTTGGGGCGCTATTGGGCTTCGATGATGCCCGTGCAAAGGTGTTTGATCTTGCGATCCAGACCGGGGCGATGGTGGCGGTCATTTGGAATTATCGTGAACGCTTTGGCCAGATCCTCAGCCGGGAGTTGCCGGCTTTTTTCGGGAAACTCCCTAGTGCCTTGTTGGACCGACAGGTGCGGCTGCAGTGGTTCTCCGATCCCGCATGGCAACTGTCACGGCATCTGATGATTGCCTTCGTGCCTGCAGCCGTGTTGGGGCTGCTTTTTGGTAGTTGGATCAAGCAGGCGCTGTTTCATCCGGTGCCTGTTGCGACGGTGCTGATTCTGGGCGGCCTGGTGATTCTTTTCGTGGAGCGCTGGTGCCTTGCCAAGCCCCAACGGCTCCGTATCCAAGAGGTATCGGATCTGAATAATCTTGATGCCCTGAAACTCGGGATTGCCCAGGCCTTTGCCCTGATTCCTGGCACCAGCCGCTCCGGCGCCACGATTATCGGCGGCATGATTTTTGGCTTATCGCGCAGGGCTGCAACGGAGTTTTCGTTTTTTCTTGCGGTGCCAACACTGATCGCGGCTGGCGCCTATGACCTGCTGCGCAATCGCGCGTTGATTCGTCTGGAGGATCTTCCGATGTTTGGGCTGGGGCTGTTATCGGCCTATGTGTCGGCCCTGGTCGTGATTCGTTGGCTGATTCGCTGGGTGAGCCAGCACAGCTTTAACGGCTTTGCGGTCTATCGTATCCTGGCCGGCATGATTGTTTTGGTGGCCATTTATTTTTTTTGAAAAATCAGGTCGGCCACCGGGTGACCAAGCCTTAGACCGCGGGTTTCGAATTTGGTGAGTGGGCGCCATGGTGGGCGATCCGAGAAACCGCTGCCTGCGAGGTTCCTCAGCTGGGCCTGACCACTGCACACGGTGAGCATCTGATCCGCATAGTCGGGCCAATCGGTGGCCATGTGCAGAATGCCTCCTGCACTGATTCTTTTCACGAGCAACTCAATAAACTCTGGTTGAATCAGTCGCCGTTTATGGTGGCGTTTCTTGGGCCAAGGGTCGGGAAAATAAATGTGAACAGCATCCAGTGATGCGACTGGAATCATGTGATTCAACACCTCGACCGCATCCCATTCGATGATACGAATATTCGAGAGCGACTCCTGCTCAATTCGCCGCAGCAGGGACCCCACACCTGGTCGATAGACGTCGATCGCAAGAATATTCCAGTCCGGATGAGTCTTTGCGATCGCTGCGGTGGTCTCACCCATACCGAATCCGATCTCGAAAACGGTGTGGCCGTTGCGGTGAAAAACTGCTTGTAAATCAAGTGGTTCGGGCCGATAAGGAATGCCCCATATCGGAAATAATCGTTCGTGATGCGTACGTTGGGCCGCTGTGATGTGTCCTCCGCGCATGACAAAACTGCGGATGTGTTGGGGACGGGATTCTTGCATGGCCTATTCTTTGGTATCGTGCGGTCAGCGGGCGGGGTTTCCCGGAGTCCAAGACGCGGGAAAGTTTGAGTATGACCTGCTTTTTTAATTCCCGCCCCTGCTAAACTAGCGTTTCGTTCCAACAATTTGAGTGAGTATCCAACCACCATGAATAAAGCAGAACTCGTTGAAGCAGTTGCCAGTGCCACCGATTCCTCCAAAGCCTCGGTAGATGAAGTGCTTAATGCAACCATTGCAACCATCATCAAAGCAGTCACCAAGGGAGATTCCGTGCAGCTCGTCGGTTTTGGAACCTTTGGTTCTGGAAAGCGTGCAGCACGCACCGGACGCAATCCTCGCACCGGGGAAACCATCAAAATCGCCGCAGCACGTACCGTGAAATTCACTGCAGGCAAGGCCTTCAAAGACGCTGTCAACAAGAAGAAGTAAGTCTTTTCCTGATATCGTCACAAGCCCAGGCAGTCCTGGGCTTTTTTATTTCAAGGCCATGAATTCTCCACAAGTCCCTGTCGTCGTGATCGGTGCGGGCCTGGCCGGTCTCACGGTTGCCCTTCGTCTTGCGGATCACGGCAAGGTGGTGGTGCTTGCCAAGCGAGGCCGATCAGACTCTGCCACCGCCTGGGCGCAGGGGGGGATTGTAGGGGTGCTGGATCCCACCGATAGTGTCGAGGCACATGTTCATGACACCCTGCAGGCTGGTGCAGGTTTGGTGGTCGAATCGACTGCCCGCTGGATCTCCGAGCACAGCGCCGAGGCGATTCAGTGGCTCTTGCAGACTGGTGTGCCGTTTTCCCGAGATGACTCGGGCCCCTCGGGACTTCACCTCACCCGTGAGGGGGGGCATTCCATCCGACGTATTGCCCATGCTGCAGATGCCACGGGCAAGGCTATCCATGACACCCTGCTTGCGCGATGCCGTAATCATCCGAATATCCAGATTCATGAGCATTGGATTGCGCTTGATCTGGTGACCAATCGGCACTGCAAATCAGCAGGACCGGATCGTTGTCATGGTGTGTATGTCTTGGATATTGATCGTCACCGTGTGGAGTCTTTGGCAGCCAGCGCGGTCGTGTTGGCCTGCGGAGGCGTTGGTAAGGTCTATCGCTACACCAGTAATCCAGACACATCGACAGGTGATGGCATTGCCATGGCCTGGCGTGCAGGTTGCCGTGTGGGCAACATGGAATTCATTCAGTTTCATCCGACCTGCCTTTATCACGCACAGGACCGTACTTTTCTCATCACCGAGGCCTTACGCGGCGAAGGTGCGCAGCTTAAGATTCCTGGGGCACCGGCTGACGAAGCCCGATTCATGCTTGGCCATGACCCCAGGGCAGAGCTGGCGCCGCGGGATATCGTGGCCCGGGCGATTGATTTCGAGATGAAAAAGCGGGGCATTGATTTTGTGCATCTAGATGCGACCCATCTGGGTGAGGCATTTCTTCAATCCCATTTCCCCACCATTTACAGCCGCTGCCTTGCGCTGGGTATCGATATTTCCCGTCAACCCATCCCGGTTGTCCCCGCAGCGCATTACACCTGCGGCGGTGTCGTTACTGATAACTGCGGCCGTACCGACCTGACCGGCCTGTATGCGGTGGGCGAGACCGCGTATACCGGCCTGCATGGGGCCAATCGTCTTGCGAGCAACTCTCTGCTGGAATGTGTGGTGGTGGGTACTGCGGCCGCAGAAGCAATCCTTGCGTCCGCTGCGCCCCCGTTGGTGCAGATCCCTGCCTGGGATGAGAGTCAGGTTGAAAACGCCGACGAGCAGGTGGTGATTGCCCACAACTGGGATGAGTTGCGTCTGCTCATGTGGAACTATGTCGGCATCGTACGCACGACCAAGCGCCTGGAGCGGGCCCTGCATCGGATTGAGTTGTTGCAGTCCGAAGTGCAGGAGTACTACTCAAATTTTCGAGTTACCAGCGATCTGTTGGAGTTAAGGAATCTTCTGGTCTGCGCGGAGCTGATCGTGCGTTCCGCGCTGGACCGCCGAGAAAGCCGTGGCCTGCATTTTAGCCGCGATTATCCCGAGACACTACCCATCGCCTATCCCACAATCCTGTCGCCATTGCGTGCAGTCACTCGCAGCGAGTAATCAATCGCTTTGATGTCTTTGGTGATCTGGCCGATTGAGATTCGGTCCACACCGGTGGCGGCAATCGTCTGAATGGTTTCCAGCGTGATGCCGCCGGAAGCCTCTAGCAACGCACGGCCCCGATTCATTGCTACTGCTTGTCGCATCAATTCAGGCGAGAAGTTATCGATCAGAATACTTTCGGCCCCTGCCGCTAATGCCTCTTGCATTTCCTCTAGATTTTCTACTTCGATCTGAATGGGCACCCCAGCGTTCAGGGATCGCGCAGTAGTGAGCGCTGCCGTGATCGAGCCTGCAGCCATGATGTGGTTTTCCTTGATCAGGATGCCATCCCACAGGGCCATGCGTTGATTGGATCCGCCGCCAATACGCACAGCGTATTTCTGAGCCTGACGCAGACCAGGAATTGTTTTGCGCGTATCGAGCACCACACAACCACGCGGGTTGGGGCTTTTGCCAGCGATGGCCTCCACATAGCGTTGGGTCTGTGTTGCGGTGCTTGATAGCAGCTGCAGGAAATTCATCGCGGATCGCTCTGCGGTGAGCAGGCTGCGGGCATTCGCACGGATATCGCAGACAACTGAATCAGCAGCGAGGCGTTCACCGTCAGCGGCATGCCAGTGGATACTGGCGTTTGGATCCAGCCGGGTGATGCAGCCTGAAAACCATTCCTGGCCACAGAGCACAGCCGGTTCCCGTACCCTCAGCTGCGCCTGTGCTTCCGTGTTGACATCGATCAGCAGTGCAGTCCAGTCGGCCATGCCGATGTCTTCGCGCAAGGCATCTTCGATATTACGTCGACGGGCCTCTTCCAGGGTTTCGTGACTCATGCGGCGCCGATATTGGGCACCAGGCCCTGGGGTGCTGACACGGGGTAGCGCTGCGTGAAATCAAGCATGCGCTCAATGCAGGCGAGTGCTTTCGCACGGATCGCTGCATCAACATGAATTTCCCCTGATTTCTGGGTGAGGCAGTTCAGTACGCCTCGCAAGCCATTCATCGCCATCCAGGGGCAGTGGGCGCAGCTCTTACAGGTGGCGCTCTCGCCCGCGGTGGGCGCCTCGATCAGTGTCTTGCCGGGTGCGAGCTGCTGCATACGATGAAAGAGTCCCTTATCTGTGGCGACAATGTAACGCTCTGCCTTGCCTTCGATCACCGCTTTGAGCAGGGCGGAGGTTGAGCCGACAACATCCGCCTGGGCCACAACTCCTGCTGGCGATTCGGGATGTACTAGCACCTTTGCTCCCGGATGCGCACGACGCAGCATGGTCAACTCTTCGCTTTTGAATTCATTGTGGACGATGCAGTCGCCATTCCAGAGCACCATATCAGCGCCAGTCTGCTCCTGAATGTAGTGGCCAAGATGTCGATCTGGGGCCCAGAGTATTTTTTCCCCTTGTGACTTTAGATAATTCACGATCGGCAGGGCGCATGAACTGGTCACCATCCAATCAGCCCGGGCCTTCACGGCAGCGCTGGTATTGGCGTACACCACCACCGTCCTGTCCGGATGTGCATCGCAGAATTCACCGAATGCATCCGCCGGACAGCCCAAATCGAGTGAGCAGGTGGCATCCAGATCCGGCATGAGCACAGTCTTCTCCGGGCTGAGAATCTTGGCCGTTTCTCCCATGAAGCGCACGCCCGCAACAATCAGTGTCTGAGCGGGATGATTGCGGCCAAAACGGGCCATCTCTAAGGAGTCGGCAACACAGCCTCCAGTCTCAATTGCCAGATCCTGCACATCACCATCCACATAGTAGTGGGCAATCAGCAAGGCATTGCGGCGTTTTAGTTCGGCCCTGATCGCCTCTTGTATCTTGAACTTCTCCACTTGCTCAAGAGCGGGAGTCACTTTGGCCCAGGCCTGGGAAATGCAGGTGGCGCCCTCTGCGTTTTGCAGGGTGAAGTCATAGGGCGTCATATCTGGCATAAGTATTCGCGATAAAAATGCATGGTGGTTAATGGAGCGGGTGAAGGGGATCGAACCCTCGTCTAAAGCTTGGGAAGCTTTCGTTCTGCCATTGAACTACACCCGCCCGGGTTTGCTGTACTCAAATTATGAAGTTTTTGCTAGACTCCAGGCCTTCTGATCGTGCAATCACTCTCCTATATTCCGTGAACAAGAGGCCCCCTGTGAATGCCTGGCTCAATCTTCGGCAACTGATCGATGCCGTGGGCGCTGATGCTGAATACCGATCCATCGATGAACGCAGTCAGCGCCTGCTGGAATGGATTGTCGTCAATTATGCCCCCGACCGTCCGATGTTTGTTCAGACCGTCGTGATGAAGTCCGATGTGGCCTCTCCAGCCACCATCCATAAGGGTCTGTCTATCCTTGAGCGGGAGGGCATGATTTCGGTCAAGATCGACCCGGAAGATACCCGTCGCCGTATCGTGAGCCCCACTGATCGTGCCAAGAAACTCATGAATCGGCTCTCGCGTCAGGTAAAGGCCTGGGCAGAGGCACTGTCCGATTGAGCCCTCAGGGGGCTTGGTTACCAGAGCGTCCCCTTTGGTGGGGCTTTAGCTTCGCTCTATTGTTTGTTTTGCTGCATGGCCTGACCACTCTGCTCGGGCCTGTGGTGGATATCGTTCCAGGTAAGGTTTCCCTGATTTATTTACCGGCGTTTGCGCGGGTAGTTTCCGTGGTCGTTGCCGGAGCGGCGGGTGCCGCGGGGATCGCAGCAGGCAGTCTGTTCCTGAGTCTCTACATTTACGACACGTCCGCCGTTGAGGCGTTCAGCATCGCCGCGGCCTCCTCTTTGGGGATCCTGACTGCTTATTGGGTCCTGCGGCATGCAATGGCAACACCGAAATTGCCGATCCGACTATCGTCCCTAATGGTTCTAACGGGGCTTTATTGCACATTTAACGCCATATTTCATGGCCTCATTTGGGACTTCTTTCTCATGGTCGACGATCTGACCCCAAAGGAGTTGACCTTCATGATTCTTGGGGATTTTCTTGGTGTCGTTGTGATGTTTGCGGCCCTGCGATTTGCGGTTCGCCTGTTTCGGCGTTTCAATTCTGGCTCTGATACCTCATCAGGCAGTCTCACCTAAATCAGTCGGTTTTCGGGGCGCCTTGTTTTAGGGTCTTGATAATGTCCAGGCTCGTTGCATCGAGTAGCTCAGCGGCAATCCCAATTTGTGTGGAATCAAGTGCTTGTGTCGCAGTGTGGGCGATACGTTTGCCAAGTTCTACGCCCCATTGATCGAAGGGATTCACATTGCTCAGCGCTGCAAGGCACAGCACGCGGTGCTCCCAGAGCGCGATCAGACTACCCAGGCTTCGTCCATCAAGCCGATCCAGTATCAGGATATTGATGGGATGCCCGCCAGGGCAGGTTTTTTGGGGGTCCTCATCCCGCGCACCAATCGATAGCGCCTGAGCCTGAGCGATCAGATTGGCGAGCACGGCATGGTGGCTGGATATCAGTTCATGATCGGGCGTCAGGATTCCGATCAGGTCTACGCCAACCCGGGATACTCCCTGGTGCAGCAACTGAAAAAAAGCATGCTGAGCATTAGTACCGACATCGCCCCAGAGAATCGGACATGCTGGATGGTCCAATCGATTGCCGTCGTTATCAACGCTCTTGCCCAGCGATTCCATCCAGAGTTGTTTCAGGTAGGGCAGTAGAAGATCAAGCCGACTGTCATAGGCCGAGACCATCAGGGTGGGTATTGATCGGGTATGCAGATTATGGAAGTCGGTCGCGGCCAGCAAGGCAGGCAGGTTCTCTTCCAGTGGCGTATCCAGAAAATGGCAGTCCATTTCTACTCCGCCCTTAAGCACATCATCAACAACCGCATTGCCTAATACGATACGTGCCGTGACTGATACAGGGCCCCATAGAGAAAACCGCCCCCCGATGCTCTCATCGAACCACAGGGTCTGTGCGGCAGAAATCCCCCAATGTGCCGCCCGCTCGGGCTGGGCAGTGACTGCGATAAAGTTTTTTTGTGGGTCCCTAATTCCAGCCTGCCTCATCCACGACAAGCACTGCGTTGCATTGGTAAGGGTTTCCAGTGTGGTGAATGATTTGCTCACCACGATAATCAGTGTCTGTGTTGGGTCCAGGCCCGACAGGCAATGCACCAACGCATGGGCATCAAGATTCGGTAAAAAATGTGCTCGAATCCCGGCGTGCTGTTTTATTGGACGAAGCGCCTTAATCAGCAGATGGGGGCCTGTGTCTGAGCCGCCGATGCCTAGATGTACGATATCCGTACAGGCCCTGTTACTGGAGGTCCTCAGCTCCCCGTCGCGGATTTGATTTGCGATGCGCCGTGTCTGCTCATGGGTGAGCCGCATGCTTGGAATCAGGTCATCGCCATTAGGGGCAAAGCGTGTGGGCAGCATCACGGCTGGGTTTTCTACACCGGCCAGCCGGAGTGCCCAGTGGCCCGCAGCGCGGCGCTCGGACTGGTTGATTTTTTTTCCAGCGAAGCAGGCAGTGCGCAGTGCCCTGATGCTTTCTGCGACTTGTTCAGACGCAAGCAGGGCAAGGCCCATATCCGATTCCGAGGCGCGCCATTGACGGGCCCGGCTCAGCCTGAGCCGCGGCCCCTGCAGCCAGATGTCGGAGGTGCGCATTTTGCGATTGTAAAGTGAGCGCAACCTAGCCAGCGCCCCGGCCGCAGAGCGGGCCGAGTTCCTTTGCTGATGCGCTAGCGTTGGCTCAGGCAGCTTTCCTTTCGGACGGTGGCCAGATACGTGGGTTCGTGATCGTTGTCAATTGCCATTGACGCAAAGCGTTCGCGCTCGCGAAGCCGCCCCAGAATGGACTGCATCACGGGGTGATTGGGTCCGAGCGTGCCGATGTTCTGCATCAGAATTGCCCGATGTTCCTGGTGATGCGCAGTTAGCTGTTGTTTCACCGTCTCCAGGCAGGCGGCCCGCTCAGACGGTGATTTTGTTTGCATGAGGCAGATGCTGCGGTTTTCGCTCGCCCAACGGATCCAGGGCTCCGTGAAATGGCGCTCTTCCTCGCAGAATTTTTCGAGCTGAGCCCCCGACATGGCAGGCTGTTGCCGAATTGCGCTCTGTTGCGCTTGTGCAAGTATCGGGTGGCCTAACCAGAGGCCGAAGAGGACGATCACACAAAATTGTGATCCCCGGCCTGACATCGGTTCTATTCCTTGATCTGGTTCAGAATGACCAGTGCCCGCGGTGGTGAATCTTGAGTAATAAAGGGGCCCAGATTCACGGGTTTCCCTCTGATGCTCAGGCTGGCTTTTTCAGGCTGACCAAATACGACGGCCGCGGTCTCATTTGCAGCGAACTCGACCTTCTGTCCTGGCTCGGCCTTGAGATTGATTTTTTCGCCGCTGTTTTTCACAACTTGCACCCAGGTGGAGGTCTGTAATGTCAGCTGACCATCATTGGTTTTTATGGTTGTTGGAGGGGGTGTCGGGGCCACTGCGGCCTTGGTCGGTTCGGCCGTTGGCTTGACTTCGGCGGGTTTCATTTCTTCTTGTATCGGCTGCGCGGGGGCGGTCACAGTGGTTGTAGCAGTGACGGCTGACTCCCGCTTGGCAGCTGGATCCACGCTGATCCTCAGAATACCCAGGGTGATCAGGCACACTGCCGCAAACGCGATCCATCCCCAGCGAACTCCGCCGGACTTCGCGCCCGCGGAGGGTTGCATTTCTGCCGGCTCCCCCGCAGTGGTTTCGATCGTGGGTGCAGGGACTGCTGTGTTGTTGTCCACTGCTGATGCCGTCGTTGAGGCTGGGGGTTGTGCCAAGACAACGACAGAATCAGGAGTGGTTGATACTTGGACTGGTTGTGGGTCTGGGGTAGGTGCTGCCGGGATTTCCGGCAAGTCAACACCCAAGAAAGCCGCATAGCGGTTGGCGGCCTGCATGAAGTAACCAGGATTGTAGAAGGGGCGCAGATCTCCGGATTCGATCGCCCTGAGCTGGGCGGGGGACAGCGCAATCCTGAAAGCGGCCTCGGCCAGGTTATCTCCCCGCTTTTCCCGGGCAGATTTCAATGTTTCACTGATCACCCTAAGTTGGGACTCTGCAAGTTGTACAGGTGACATAGGAGTGCCCGTTTCGCGTGCCGTTCAAGTGAAAAGGGGTGAAATTAACCGGCGAAAGCCTTTCGGGCAACGCCCTAAGGTACGCTTATTTTCACACATAAAGATGTGAGAATGCCGTTATGTTAGGGAAAACAAGCGCTGTCCTGATACTGGATGACGATGCCTCCGTGAGGCGGGCCTATGCGCGGGTATTGGTCGAAGAGGGCTACCAAGTCCAGGAGTTCCAGGATTTTTCAGCGCTTCGACGCGCAGTCGAGTCTGGAGCGGCCCCGACTGATCGGGCCTGTCTACTCTTGGATATGCGGATGCCGGGCGGCGATGGACTGGAGGTCCAGCGTTGGATTTCATCTGGCCCACGCTCACTGCCGGTGATTTTTGTTTCCGGTGAAAGCGAGATCTCCGAGGCGATCTCGGCACTGAAGGCAGGGGCTGCCGAGTTTTTGCTCAAGCCAGTGAGTGGCTCTCAGCTGGTTGCTGCAGTTCAGGCTGTCCTCAACCAGTCTTTGCACGCTGCTGATTCAGCTTTGCCGCCGGGGTTTGAACGGCTCTCTGTGCGTGAGTCCCAGGTCTTGGAGCTGGTGGTGAAGGGGCTGCGGAGTCAAAAAATCGCCGAAAACTTGGGCATTACCCTGCGTACGGTCAAGATGCATCGGGGCAACATCATGGCCAAGGTGGGTGTCCAGAATGTTGCCCAGCTGGTCAGTCTTTATCAACAGCAGCGTTTCACGATGGCCCCGAGGCGCCCAGAAACTTCCTCACTTCCATCCTGAGCGATCGATGATCCTTGCAGCAGTCGGCTGATGTTGTCCGATCGCAGCGACAGAGAGTTTCTCCGCCTTGAAGGTGCCTAGGCCGTGAAGCTCTGGATTGTTGATCGCCACCTTGGCGACGACAGGCCATTCATTATTGGCATTGGCGAATTGGGCCTGCGCTGCGGGTGAAGCGAGAAACTCTAAGAACTTTTTTGCCGAATCCGGGTTGGGTGCGTAGCGCGCGACACCGCCACCACTGACATTGATATGAGTGCCAGTGCTGCCCTGATTGGGCCAGATCACGCCCAGTTTTGCTGCCGCCTCGCGCTCCTCCGCTTTCGGTGATTTCAGCAGTCTTACCAAGTAGTAGGAGTTGGTCAGCGCAACAGCGCATTCTCCTGAGATCACGCCCTTGATCTGATCGGTGTCGCCGCCGCGTGGTGTTCTCGCCAGGTTGGCCACAACGCCGCGGGCCCAGGCTTCGGCTTTCTGTTCGCCTTGATGGGCAATGATCGATGCCAGCAGCGAGAGCATGTAAGGGTGCGTGCCCGAGCGTGTGCAGACTTTGCCCTTGAGCGCTGGATTGGCGAGATCATCGTAGAGCCGAATCTGCTCGGGACTGATTTTGGATTTGTCGAATACGATGATGCGTGCGCGTGTGGTGAATCCGAACCAGAGTGTTTCGGATTGAAAAGCGGCGGGAACGCTGTTGCGTAGGATCGCGGACTGAACGGGTTGAAAAAGCCCCTCGTGTTGAGCCTTCCAAAGCCGTGCTGCATCGGCCAAAAGAATCACGTCGGCAGGTGATGCCTTGCCTTCGCTTTTAATGCGTTCGAGCAGTGCCTCATCGCCCGCCTGAATCTGATTGATCTTGATGCCGGTTTGCTTGGTGAACGCATCGTAGAGTTCCTGATCGCTGCTGTAATGCCGTGCAGAATAGAGATTCAGTTCCAGATCTTTGGCGTGGGCCGAAGGTAGCGGGCTGAGCAGGAGCGTTGGGGCGATCAGGGCGGCCATCAGCCCGACGCCGATCCAACGGCGCCGTGTTTTCGTCAGAAATTGCGGTTTAGGCATATTCACTCATCCTTTTTGTGGGTACAGGGCCCGGGCAGAGGGGGGGTGCCTGGGATCTTGTCTTGACTCTGACAAACGTATATTAATACGAATGATTATCGTTTGCAAATAGAACGATGCTTTTCCTGTCCATCCTTAAATTTCATATAAAACAAGGGCTTAGGATCTGGGATTCTGGTGCACCCCCTACCGATGGCTCTGTCCTGAACATACTGTCAATTTGTTTTGACATATAAAAATGTAAGCGTAGAATTACACCTAAACCCTTTAAGGGTTTTCGGCGGTGATGGTGGCGTACCTATCCATCCCCTCCACAACAACCCTCGTGCGGGTTCAGCACGAAGTGAGGTCTTTCAAAGGAGAAATGCTATGGCAGACCCAAACAAAGTATGGCCCACCGGCCTTACCGAGGCTGAATCGGAAGAGATTCACCGCAATGTGATTCAGGGCACGCAAATTTTCGGGATGATCGCTGTCCTGGCGCATTTGCTCGCTTACATCTATTCACCTTGGTTGCACTAACAGGAGCCGATCATGATCTATGGAAAAATTTGGTGCGTCGTTAAGCCCACGGTTGGTATTCCTTTGTTCCTTGCTGGTGTTGCCGTGACCTCGTTCGCAGTTCACCTTGCACTGATCAACAACACCACCTGGATCAAGGACTATCATCAGGGTGGTCAAAAAGCTGTTGCGGCCCAGCAGGCGCAAGCGGTTAAGAAGTAACGGAAGTTTTCTTCCCAGAGGGTTCCAGAGTCTTCCGGCTTTGGAACCTTTTTTCTTTGTGTGCAAACTGATCTCCGGTTTTTCTAGAATACAAAACCGTGAACCGCTTTAGCCAATCCCTGATCCGATCCTGGGCATCACTCGGGCCGCGATTTCTTCCATTCGCAGATGTCGCCACGCCTGATCTGCCCTTGTCGCGCCTGTTGCGACTCTCACTTTTTCAGATATCCGTGGGCATGGCCCTGGTCATGCTGGTGGGTACACTGAATCGGGTCATGATTGTCGAGCTGAAGGTGCCCGCCACTCTGGTGGCGGTCATGGTGTCCTTGCCGATCGTCTTTGCGCCGTTTCGGGCGTTGATCGGTTTTCGATCTGATATTCATCGCTCCGAATTAGGTTGGCGCCGTGTGCCCTACATCTGGATGGGCACCATGTTGCAGTTTGGCGGCTTTGCCATCATGCCGTTTGCGCTGCTCGTGCTCTCTGGTGCAGGCCATGCCGCAAACGCGCCAGCATGGATTGGTCAGGCAGGTGCAGCGATCGCTTTCCTGTTGGTGGGCGCAGGCATGCACACAGTACAGACGGTGGGCCTGGCCCTCGCAACTGACCTCGCTCCCCAGGAGTCTCAACCCAAGGTGGTGGGGTTGATGTATGTCATGTTGCTTTTGGGCATGATTGTCAGTGCCTTGACCTTTGGTGTGCTCTTGGCGGATTACAGCCCGGGCCGTTTGGTGCAGGTGATCCAGGGGGCCGCACTCGTGACCATGGTGCTCAATGTGCTCGCCCTCTGGAAGCAGGAAAGTCGCGACCGTTCGCGTAAACATCCTCCCGCGCCCGATCCGACGTTCCGAGAATCTTGGTCCAGTTTTACGCAGGGCGGTGCAGCTCTGCGTCGACTGCTCGTTGTGGGCTTGGGGACTATGGCGTTTGCCATGGAAGATGTATTACTTGAGCCCTACGGCGGCGAGATTCTCAAACTCAGCGTCGGATCTACGACGCTTCTGACAGCAACGCTCGCGTTTGGCAGTCTGATTGGTTTTGGTTTTGCATCCCGGGTGTTAAGCCGTGGTGCGGATCCTTATCGTATGGCCGCCTTCGGGGCCCTTGCCGGGATACCAGCCTTTGTTGCTGTCATCATTGCTGCGCCTCTACAGTCGACTCCAGTGTTTGCAATGGGTACTTTCTTGATTGGCCTCGGAGCGGGGCTCTTTGGCCATGGCACGCTTACTGCCACCATGCAGCATGCACCAAAACATCAGGTGGGCCTGGCGCTTGGCGCCTGGGGCGCTGTACAGGCCACTGCTGCGGGTGTGGCCATGGCCATAGGCGCTGTGATGCGCGATCTGATCGTGGTGATGGGCTCGCCTGAATTGCCTGGGCTTGGCTTTGCTGGAGCAGCCAGCGGCTATGTCGTTGTGTATATCATTGAGACTGTATTGCTGGTGGCCACTCTGGTGTGTATGGCCCCACTGATAAAAAAAGGCAGGTCAGGGGAGTTCACAGGTTCAGCCGCTCATTGAGCTGATTTTTTAAAAGAAAGGTTGGTGCGTTATGGAAGTCTCTGGCGTTATTCTCATTGTCTGGTTTGTCGTTGCGGGCATGCTGGTGATCAATCATTTCAATCGGGGCGGCAAGTAGTTCTGCCTGCGTTTCAGGTTGAATAAAAGGCCCAGCATTGCTGGGCCTTTTTTAATACTGCGCCGAAAACCAAGCGGCGCGTGGACACGACTCCCATGGCGGTCGCGGATAGTGGCGCCATGGCGGGATCTGGAACCACAAATACTGTTGTCTGGCCGGCGAAGGGCATGCGGGGAGGGGGTATGCCGCCCGACGTTCTGGTTGCGCTTTTCGGGCAGGCCAATATCCAAATCAATGGGTCACAACCCTTCGATATTCAGGTGCATGATTCACGGGCCTACCGCGCCATTCTGGCCAACTGGTCACTCGGTTTGGGCGAATCCTATATGGATGGTCTCTGGGACTGCGAGCACCTTGATGAACTGATTACACGCCTGCTGTCGGCAAAGCTCTATGACCGTGCAGTTGGCCTGACAAGGCTGCGTCTGACAGGCCACGCGCTGCGCGCTCGTTTAATGAATCTGCAGTCTCCCACCCGCGCATTCCAGGTGGGTGAGACCCATTACAACATTGGCAATGATTTATTTGAGCGGATGCTCGATCCTCTGATGATCTATTCGTGTGCGTATTGGGAAAGGGCTGCCGATTTGGCACAGGCCCAGGAAGATAAGCTGGAGATGATCTGCCGCAAGCTCGCGCTCAAGCCGGGCGAGCGGCTTTTGGATATTGGCTGTGGCTGGGGTGGCTTGGCGCACTACGCTGTAACTCGCTATGGGGTGTCGGTTCACGGTATCACGGTGTCAAGGGAGCAAAGGCAGCATGCCTTAGAGCGATGTGCGGGGCTACCTGTCACCGTAGATCTCGTGGATTACCGGGAACTTTCTGGGGTGTATGACAAGATCGTGTCGGTCGGTATGTTTGAGCACGTCGGCCCAAAAAATTATCAGACTTATTTCAATACGACCCATCGACTGCTTGCCGATGAGGGGCTATTTCTGCTGCATACCATCGGAGGAGATGTCACGGCGCCATCTGTTGATCCATGGATTGATCGCTATATTTTTCCAAATGGGAAAATTCCTGGGCCGAGTGAACTTTTGGCTGCAATGGAGGGCCGCTTTTTGTTGGAAGACTGGCATAACTTTGGCCCGGATTACGACCGAACACTCATGGCCTGGGAGGCCAACTTTGTGGCCCGATGGCCAGAGATCAGCGCGACCTATGGTCAGCGGTTTTTTCGTATGTGGCGCTATTACCTCTTGGCCTGCGCGGGATATTTTCGCTCGCGTCAAGGGCAGCTTTGGCAGCTTGTGTTGACGAAACAATCCCGGAAAAGTCCATATAGGTCTTTTCGATTTTCCTAAGGCTAAAAGAAAGCAGCTGATCAATCATCGAAACAACTGACTGTCGGTGTTTGGGGTTGAGCCGATTCAGTTGTTGGTTCCAGGCTTCGATCTCTGGCAGCAGAAAATGCTTCGGTTTGTCGGCAAGCTGAGGTGGGCCGTGCACAAGTGACTGCTCAGACTTAAAGAGCTGATTGGCATCAATACCCAACCATTCAAGTAGTGTCTGCATGTGCAGATACTCTGGAACGCTAGATCCGATCAACCAGCGTCGAATAGACTCCTGGGAAATGGTTTTGGCACTGCGGCAGCGAAGATTAAATTCACGCGCAATGAATGCGTTAGAAGGGACTTTGCCGAATTTGTGGCGTAGTGCGGCTCGCAGAGCATCGGAGAGGCTGGATTTGAAGGTGTCGTGACTCATGTCGTCCAGTTGCTTTCTTTGTTATGTACTTTTTAAATATTTTTATTTTTTAATTATATGTTCTTACCCCCCCCCCACTTAAAAAATTAAGTTTTGAAAATTTCTCCACATTTGGTGTGGAGTTTTTTCCATTGCGAAGAGGAAATCTGCACCTCTAAGCACGGCCCTTAATCAGTTAGATCGCAGGTCTCGCACGTCACGCTTTGCACACTGCGTGTGGGGCGTGGTGTGGGCTTACCGCCTAGGATGTGGTCTTTATTGCTTCAGAAACGGATGTTGAACATGAAACTGACTCCACGTACCCTCTTGGTGCTGGCTGACGGATCAAAGGCGGTGTTTTTGTGCAATCAAGGCCATAACGGCCGGGTCCGCCTAAAAGAATTACAGACCTTTTCCCAAAATAATCCGGCAAGCCGTGATCTTGGTTGGGATCGGCCTGGCCGCACCTATGCCCGTTACGGCTTTCGCCGATCAGCCTATGAAACCCATGATCCACATGACCTTGGTGAGGGCACTTTCTTGAAGGACCTTGCCCAAGCGATAGAGGGGGCGTTGGGTGCTGACGGTTATGAGCGCGTGGTGCTGATGGCCCCCCCGGAGGCTCTCGGTCAGTTACGGCAGGCGCTTGGCCCTGTGGCCAAAGATAAAGTTGATGGGACCATTGCCAAGGATTATCTGAACATGCCGCGCACGGAGCTTGAACAGATCTTGATGCGCGGTTTGCAGTAGACTTGCGGCCTTTTTGTTGAAGGAAAACTTTAATTGTTGATGTTGCCCTATTACCTGTGTGCCGACTCAGAGGAAAAACTTTGGACGTGTCTTGAGGCGGCAGGCCTCGCAGATCTATCACCGCCACAGCTGGATGTCATGGGCACCCTGTTCGAGGCCACAGGGCTGATCCTGGTAGATGAGCAGGATCACCGCTACCCGCATTTTCGTCCGCTGAAGGGCTATTACGCCGTCGTCCATCGGGAACTGAACGAGGCCGAGCGTTCTGTGCTGCCGGTCGTGCCCAGGCCGGCTTCTATTGTCAGAATTTGCGCCTGAGGTTTCCACGGCGCACCCTGTTCAATCCAATCACAAAGAGTAATGCCATGGCGCTGACCATGATCTGATGGGAGCACCTTATTCATGGAGGCCCCTATGGCAGAGCTCAATCTAACAGAAGCATTTCTTAATCCCTGGTTGCGTGACTTCCCAAAGCTGTTCATGCCGCCGATCATGTCTCCACTATCGGGGGCTATGGCCGCCGCTGACAGCATCAAGGTGGATATTCGGGAGCAGCCCGAGATGTATCTGCTCGAGGCTGAGATGTCTGGCGTAAAAAAAGACACACTCAAGGTATCTGTGGATGGCTCCCGGATCACGATTGAGGGCGATATCCGCAATGGTGCGGCTCTGCCTAAGGAAGAGCGTCTGATTTGCGGTGAACGCCATGTGGGGCATGTGCAGCGCATGCTTGATCTGGATGTGGCACTGGATGCTTCCCGATCCACCGCCCATTACGAGGATGGATTACTGACTGTGCTGCTCTATAAGCAGTCTGCTTCGGGGGCCACAACGATCTCAGTGAATTAGGATTTCGGCCATCCCGATACACGGGTCAATGCATGAGCCAAAGGCCGCTGAAATTCCAGCGGCCTTTGTTTTCTAATTTCCTGGGATTCTTAGTCTAACGAGCGTTATTCTGGTGCAAATGCGGAGGGGCGAAATCCCGATTTCATCAACTCCAGCATTGCGCGTTTCTGTGCGCCGTCCAGGGCCATCAGCAATTGCAGCAGCTCAGCATCCTGAGGGCTTGCGCCATTGCTGAGCACTTCTCTGTGATGTTGCAACTCCGTTCTATCAGGCTCCTCCGTGGAGGCATGCTGCACTGGTCTTGGATTCGCAGTAACTGGCGAACCAATCGGTGGGCGACTGCCAAAAGGCTGTGCCCTGGGCTTGAGTGCTTCATTGAAATCAAGGTTGAGCCAATTCACCAGAACCCTTAGGCGTTCCTCCTCGGGCAGAGATACGCCCCGAAGCCATCGTCGGGCGCTTTCTTGCGAGATCGGAGAGGTGTCATAGGCGCGCAAATTGAACTCGCGGGCCACGACTGCGGCAGAAGGGATTCGACCAAAGCGGCTCCTGAGTGAATCACGGAGAAGCGCTGAGAAATTTTCTTTGATGTCATTTGATTTAGCCATGGATGAAACGATAGGCAAGGGCAGGTACCCCCACTGCAACTCTGGGTTGTAACTTTGGGCTAATTTCCACTAAACCTCCACATTGAATGTGGAATGGCAGGTTCCTCGCCTAACTCATTGATTCTTAGTGGACATAAATTGAAGTCCGCCTGCACTGGGGTTTTTATCCGCTTCCAAACCCGGTGAGTACGCCGATCCCGCCCAGGTTTTCAGACTCCTTCCATCGCCACTCACCTGTGGGTGGCGAGCACTGTCCCAACAACTTTAGGAGGCTGTAATGGCTGAACAAAACATTTACCTTTATGCGACTCAATCTCCACCAGCGAGTGTCGACACCGGCGAGGGTGATTTTCCTTATGCACCAGGCGTTGCGCTCTCGGATGGCACCATTTTCTATACCTGGCGCGACGATCCGTTAAAGACCGACAGTTCAGGAACTGGAATCTTTGATCCCTTCCTGACCATTCAGAAGTCGGGGTCTGAGACGGGCAGCAATCTCTACAACGGCAGTACTTATGCGACTGGCAATGCAATCAGTTCCAGTGATAACCGGACCAGTCTGCTGGAGATCAGCAAGATTCCCGTGGTGGGCATTGGCGGTATGGAGTATCTGGAGATTCGGCTTGATCTCAATGAAGTGAGCGGTGGGGGTGGCCCGAAAGCCGAGGTCCGCATGACCGATCTCAAGATTTATGGATCGAATAACCCCGGCCTCTCATCCTTCAGTGGCCTGACGCCCCTTTATTCGATTGATCAGGCTGATTTGGACACCACGGTCCATATGTGGGACGACTACAACGGTAGCGGCCGCTCTGATGTGGTGATGCTGATCCCGAAGACCTTTTTCGTATCCAATCCGCAATACCTGTACTTCCAGAGCACTTTTCAGGGCACCGATGGCGGGTTTGAAGAGTTTTCGACCCAGATTCTTCAGGCGCCGCTGGATCCTTCGATCACCATCGAAAAAACCGCTGATGTGCTGAATGCGGATCGCTCTGACGATACCGACGATATTATCGACACCGCTGGTGACATCGTGAGCTTCACCGTATTGGCGACCAATGTGGGCGATGTGGCGCTGACCAATCCGACCATCACCGATCCCCTGATTGCGGAGAGTCTGGACATCAACGATGACGGCTTAGTCAACGCCGAGGATATCGTTGGTGGCGATGACAACGCCAATGGCTTAATGGACGTTGGTGAAACCTGGGTCTGGCAGGGTGAGTACACGGTCACCCAGGACGATATGAATTTGCGCGGCAATTACGACGGTCCGGATGAAGATTCCATCAATGACAATGTGATCCGCAATGAAGTAGCGATTCTGACGGATGAGGGCGCCTCTGCGGATAACTTTGCAGATGCTGATCTGGACTATAGGCCGCTGCATAGTCTGCAGAAAACCTTCGATGTCTTGAATGCTGATCGCTCGGATGACACCGATGACATCATCGATGAGGCGGGCGACATCGTTCAATACTCATTGAGTGTTAAAAATGACGGCAACATTACCCTGCGGGATGTTGTGATTGACGATCCCCTGATTGCCGATTCTCTGGATACCAATGATGATGGGGTCGTGGATGTATTGGATTCCACCGGTGGGGATGATGGCAATGGTCTGCTGGATGTGGGCGAGACCTGGACATTTGCCGGCGAATATTCGGTAACCCAGGCCGACATGGATGCCCGGGGTAACTATGATGAATTAGCGGATGGCACCAACGACAACGTGATTCGCAATGCCGCCAATGCTATCGCCAGCACACTGGATCAGACGCTGGATGCTACAGCACGGGCATACACTGACTTGGATTATCGGCCGATTATCACGGTTGAGAAGGTCGATGATGTAATCAATTCAGATCGAACCGATGACACAGATGACATTGTGGATGAGGCGGGGGATATCATCAGCTACAGCGTCGAGGTCAAAAATCTAGGCAATATCACCCTCAGTAATGTGGTGGTGACCGACCCCCTGATCGCCGACTCCCTGGATATTAATGATGATGGCGTCGTGGATGTGCTGGATGCTACCGGCGGTGATGACAACGCCAATGGTCAGCTTGATGTAGGCGAGACTTGGACATTCGCCGGCGAGTACACCGTGACGCAGGCGGATATGGATGCCCGCGGCAACTATGATGAGCTGGAGGATGGCACTAACGACAACGTCATCCGCAACGCAGTCAGCGTTTCTGCGAAAACTCAGGATCAGACCCTGGATGCGACCAATCGCACCTACACGGAACTTGATTATCGGCCTCTGATCAGCATCGAAAAAACTCCTGATGTGCTGAATGCAGATCGTACCGACGATCCGGACGATGAGATTGATTCTGCAGGCGACATTATTACTTACGCTATCGCGGTTAAAAATGAGGGCAACATTACGCTAACGGATGTGGTCCTGACCGATGCATTGATCGCAGACTCCCTTGATACCAACGATGATGGGGTTATCAATGTGTTGGATGCTGCCGGAGGTGATAGCAATACCAACGGTCTGCTGGATGTGGGCGAGACCTGGACGTTTGCTGGTGAATATGCGGTGACCCAGGCCGATATTGATAATCACGGCAACCATGACAGCATTGATCCGGACACGATCAATGATAATGTCATGCGCAACGTGGCTGCGGTCACGTCCAAGGCGGGTGATCAAAACATCTCTGATGACACGATCGCTGATTCCCGGGTGATTTATAGCCCTGAGTTGGTTGTGACCAAGACTGCCAATGTCAGCCAGGTTGATGAGGCTGGTGATGAGATTGTCTACACCGTGACGGTGGAAAACCGTGGCAATGTGACGCTGACCAATGTGGTGGTGGCCGATCCGCTCTCGGGTCTGGATGAAACCATTGCCTCACTGGCCCCGGGTGGATCTCAGTCTTTTGATGTGAGCTACTACGCCACCCAGGAGGAGTTTGACACCAACGGTGGTGGGGATGGTGACATCGACAACACCGCTACTGCGGATAGCAACGAGACCGATGCGGTCACGGCCAGCTACGAAGTCGAACTGCTACGCAGCCCAGAGCTGTGGATTGGCAAGACCGCCAATGTCAGCCAGGTTGATGAGGCTGGTGATGAGATTGTCTACACCGTGACGGTGGAAAACCGTGGCAATGTGACGCTCACCAATGTGGTGGTGACCGACCCGCTCTCGGGCCTGGATCAGACCATTGCCTCACTGGCCCCGGGTGGATCTCAGTCTTTTGATGTGAGCTACTACGCCACCCAGGAGGAGTTTGACACCAACGGTGGTGGCGATGGTGACATCGACAACACCGCCACCGCTGACAGCGATCAGACCGGTCAAGTCCAAGATAGCCATGAGGTAGGCATTGTCTACGATCCTGCGATGAGTGTTTTGAAGATGGCCAATGTGGACACCGTCGACGAAGTTGGCGACATGATCCACTACACCATTGAGGTCTCCAACACCGGCAATATCACCCTGACCAACGTAACGCTGCAAGATACGCTGATCGAAGATTCGCTGGATAACGACATGAATGATGATGGCGTGATCGATGGCGATGACGGTGATGGCCTGCTGGAAGTCGGCGAGACCTGGACCTGGCAGGGCGACTACACCGTGACTCAGGCGGATATGGATGCGGCCATGGCAAGCATGGGTGATTACTACATCCGTAACACCGCTACTGGGGACAGTGACGAGACCGACCCGGAGACCTCCTCCGAGGAAGTCAGTCTGGTGAAGGTTGCCTTCGAAGGACTCTCTCCCGGCTATTGGAAGAACCACCCCGAGGACTGGGATGGGCTCTCTTCAGCAGCCAGCTTTGAGACCTTCTTTTTTGGCGGGCCTAAACCAGGTCTTAACTGGAAGGTGAAGACCACGGCCAATGGCAAGGACAAGTTCGCTGCTTCCCAGGACATCACGATGGAGCAGGCGTTGGCCTTGACAGGAGGTGGCGAGGCTGCCCTTGCAAGGCAGGCGGTTGCCGCGGTGCTTAACTCCCGGGATGAGGACGTGACTTATCGTTTTACCGAGTCTCAGATCAAGGAGTGGGTGTCCGAAGCGCTCTCTGGTCAGCCCGTTGATCTGGAAAACGATGGGGTGATCGAGTTTGCTGCTGGAACAGCAGCCATCGAGGGAGTCAAGAACCTTCTGGACTTCAACAACAACCTCGAGCTGATCTGAAATGCTCGTCTCTGACCAATTCGCCGCCCCGAAAGGGGCGGCGGTTCCTACTCTCCGGGAACTCCCTTCAGGAGAAGTGTTTGCCGCCCTGTCAAAGCATCGTCAGGGTCTGATAATGGTGTTCTTGTTTTCCGGCGCCATTAACCTGCTTTACCTCAGTCCGGCGATCTACATGCTGCAGATCTATGATCGCGTGCTGACCAGTCGTAGTGAGATGACATTGATCGCATTAACCGGCCTGGTCATTGCGCTCTATGTCTTTACGGGCATGCTCGAGGGCGCCCGGGCCTCGGTCATGGCCAAGCTTGGGGATGCGCTTGAATCCGAGCTCTCTCCGCGGGTCTATGAGGCCATGTTCGCCCGACAGACAAAATCTCCGGAAGGGCAGGGTAATCAGCCGCTCTGGGATTTAAATCAGGTGCGGCAGTTTTTTTCGGGAAGTGGGCTCTATGCCCTGCTGGACTTGCCGTGGCTACCAATATTCATTCTCGCCACTTTTCTGCTGCATCCCATCTTTGGCTGGTTCTCATTGTTGGGTGCCACGCTCTTGTTTGTCACAACGGCGATATCGGAAAGGATCGCAAGGCAGCCCTTGGCCCAAGCATCAGAGTGGACGATGGCAGCAAATGGCCTTGCAGCCAGCCAACTCAGAAACACTGAGGTGATTGATGCCTTGGGCATGCTTGTGCCCCTGGCAGGTCGATGGCGAGCACTCCAAACCAAGGCAAGGGATCTGCAGCACCGCGCCTTTGATCAGATCTCTAAACTGAGCGGCATCACCCGCACGCTGCGGCTTGTACTGCAGTCTGGCACTTTGGGCATCGGTGCCTATCTGGCGATTCAGGGCGAGATCACGCCCGGTGTAATGATCGCTGCCACGATTCTGTCCACGCGAGCGCTGTCTCCATTGGAGTCATTGATTGCCCATTGGAAATCAATGCTCTCGACGCTTGCAAGTCAGCACCGATTGGATCGGCTGTTGAGGGATTTTGTCGCCCCCATCAAGGGGGTGTCGATCCCACGGCCGACAGGCGTCGTGACTGCGGAAAATATTTTCGTAGCGCCCCCGAGCAATAGATCATTCATTCTGAAAGGAATGACGTTCCGGCTTGATCCGGGCGAGGTCGTTGGCGTGGTGGGACCTTCCGCTGCAGGCAAGTCCACGTTAGCCCGAACTATCGTAGGCGTCTGGCCCGCCCAGCTCGGGAAATTACGTCTTGATGGTGCCGATATCCGAAACTGGCCACGCTCTGAGATTGGGCCGGTGATTGGTTATCTGCCTCAGGATATCGAGCTGTTCAGTGGGACGGTTGGCGAAAATATCTCCCGCTTCGGCGATCTGGATTCCGAGAAGATTATCGAGGCCGCCAATGCCTGTGGCATTCACGGAATGATCCTTCGATTATCCAAAGGCTATGACACATTGATTGGCGAGGCTGGCACGATGCTTTCGGGCGGCCAGCGCCAGCTGATCGGCCTTGCACGTGCAATCTACGGCAAACCCTCGCTAGTTGTGCTTGATGAGCCCAGTTCCAATCTTGACGAGGTGGGGGACCGCTGTCTTGCCCAGACAATCAGTACGTTGCGTTCTTGGGGCAGTACGGTGGTGGTGATCAGCCACGATCCGAAACTGCTCAAGATCACCGACAAACTGATGATGGTCTTCGATGGACAGATTCGGGAGTTTGGTCCATCGGCAGAGGTCTTGACATTACTGAAGCGCGCCTCGCGCGTTCAACAGACGGAAAAGGTCTAGCGAATGGATTTGACGATCAAGAAGGGTCTCTGGGTGTTGATGTTCATCTTTGTTGGATTTGTGGCGTGGGCAGCCCTTGTCCCTTTGGATGCGGGCGTGCCATCCAACGGCATGGTGACAGTGGATGGGCGTCGCAAGGTGGTACAGCATCCCAGGGGCGGAGTGATCCAGCAGGTCATGATCCGTGAGGGGGATACTGTGACTGCCGGGGATGTGCTCGTTCGGCTGGACAACAGCACAGAGTTAGGGAATCGATCTCAGTCTGTGGCCCAGCTGCATGCTGCGCAGTCGCAGTCCGAAGCGCTTGAGGCACAGTTACCCGGTCTGCGTGACCTTGTCGAGGATGGCTTCTATCCCCGTAATCAGCTCATTGATCTTGAGCGCAAGCTGAAGGAGGCAAAGGCCCAGCAGCGTGGTCTGCGTGATCAGATCGCTGCACTCGATAAGGAGCTTGAGCGGACGGTGATTCGGGCGCCAATTTCGGGCCGCGTGATGGGGGTAGGCGTCAATACCGAGGGTGCCGTTGTGATTGCTGGTGCGAAATTGATGGAGGTCGTACCGATCAATGATCAGGTCACAATCGAAGCGCAGGTGCGGCCGCATCTGGTCGACAAGGTGATTCCTGGTGCCAGTGCACAGGTAAGATTCAGCGCCCTGCAGTCGTCCATTACTCCTGTGATTCTCGGCACGGTGGAGTGGATTTCGCCTGATCGCTTTCAAACCAAGGACGATCCCGCTAATAGTGAGGGCTATTACCTGGCCAAGGTAATTGTTGGTCAGGATGAACTAACCAAAGTCAATGGCCTGAGGATCATTCCCGGCATGCCTGCTGATGTGATCATCAAGACCGGAGAACGTACGCTGTTTCAGTATCTCTTCAAACCGATCTCCGATCGATTCGCCCATGCGCTGAAGGAATACTGATGATTGAGCCAATGACTTCGCGGCAGCTGTGCTGGTTTCTGGTTCGACTGCTTTGTATCGCGGCAGTTGCAGCCTCCGCCCGGGCCCAGTCAGTATCTCAGGACCAGACGGCCCAGATGAGCCGTCTGATTGCGGACCATGTCGGGATGGCTCGTAGCCGTGATGGAACCTATCGCGCTGCAGTGGCAGCTAAAGAGGCCTCTTGGCAGGCCTTTCAGTTCAGTGCCTCTGCATTGGGCCTCAAGGTTACCGGGGCAGTGAACGGTTTTTACACTGATCGAACTGAGGAGAGTCGTACCATCGCAGGTTCATCTGAGATCAACCGACGCTTTAACTCCTCTTTGGCGTCTATCACTGCACGACAGCCCCTTTATCGCAAAAAGGAATCAATCGGTATCCAGCAGGCGGCCGTTCAATTCCAGAGTAGTGAGGCCCTTGCGAAGTCCGCGGAGCAGGCGCTCTTCGGCCGGGTCTTCATGGCCTGGGTGGAAGTCCTCACCGCCCGCGATCTGATGCAATTGTCACGCTTTGCCTCGGAGCAGGCTGACTTGATTCGCTTAGAAATGGAGCGCCGATATCGTGCAGGTGATGTATCGATTGATCAGTTCGGTGTGGAAGTGTCCCGTCAGCAGCAACGGCAGGCAGAGATGCTGGAGGCTCAGGCCCGCGTCCAGATTGCAGAGCAGGCGCTGATGGACATCGTGGGCCCCGATGCTGTTGTGCCCCCGGGTTTCTCTTTGGAGAGCGCTGCGCCGAATTCCCTACCCAATGTCTCCATCGCCGAGATCGGCAAACTTGTCAGTGAGCAAAACCCTGAGCTATCGGCTGCCCGTCATGGTGAGGAGGCTGCCCGCCTGGAGCGTGAGCGGCTGAGCGCCGATCACCTGCCCACAGTGGACGTTTATGCCTCGGTGAGTAAAGGAGAAAACGACACGGCCAGCTATATTCGGGATGAAAGCAGGATCGGTATACAGCTTACGGTGCCGCTCTATACCTCGGGTGCCATTGAGGCATCAGTTGCGCAGGCTGATGCACAGTACCGCAGGGCACAGGCCCAGGGCCAGGCCCTTGCTGTCAAGCTCAATGCGCAGGCGCTCTCTGCAGTATCCAAAGTCCGTACAAGCCTGATCAAGATCGATGCCACACGCATTCATGTCGAGGCGACCGCCCTGCGCGCAGAGTCCACGCGCCGCGGATTTCTTGCAGGCTTGAAGACACGCGGCGACTTCGCACGGGCCGAGTCGGAGTATCTTGCTGCCCGGCAACGTCGTGCCGATGAGATGCTGGAATACGCCAACGCATGGGCGACCCTGGTGGTGACCACGGCCCAAATCGATCCAATCTTTCTTGGTGAGCTGTCGCCACCAATCAGTCTGCCCGTACGCACCGCCGCTTCCTCATCAGTTGTGGGAAATTTGCACGCAATGGGTGGAAGGCCGTAACACCCTCCAACCCACACTTGCCGCATGACAAGTGTAGGTTTAGGAGGAATTGCCGTGAAACAAGTACTAGTGGTAGTAGGCACGCGTTCGGAGATGGTGAAGCTTGCACCGGTGATCCGCACGCTACGAGATGACTGTCCGCGTCTGTTCTCGACGCGTTGGATGCACACAGGATTAATGCCTGATCAGGTCTGGCAGACAGGGGCCCTGTTTGGTCTTACGCCCGATCATGAGCTGGTGCTGCAAAAAAGTACCGAAAATCTTGTCGAACATAGTTGGGAGTTGACCAATGGCATCACCCGTGAGCTTGACGTCGGCCGGCCTGATCTGATGATTGTGCAAGGCGAGTCCTTGTCTTCGATGCTCGCCGCCCAACAAGCATTTATGCGTCGGATCCCGGTGGTCTACCTGGCAAGTTCCATCAATAACCTGGCGGCTTCACGTCAACCACGGAAGGAATCCTATCGCAGGCTTTTATCGGCGGTCTCTTCCTTTCAGTGTATGGTGGATGATCAAGATGCAACACAGCTTCGTGCGGAAGGTGTGCCTGCCGTTGAAATTGGTGTAACGGGAGACACCGTGGTCGATGCCTTGGCAATCGTCACATCTCACGGGGTACTGAGCTCGAAGAATCCGTCGGCTGAGAAATCAGTTTCACTCAATCATGCAAGGATTCTGGTAGCGCTAGACGCATCGGAAAAATGGACGGGTAACCTTACTGATCTTGCCTTCGCTATTGCCGAGCTTGCCCGTGATCATGAAGGCCTTGCTTTCACGGTGGTACTTTATCCCGATGCCAAGCTTCGTGGAATCGTGCATTCAATTCTTGAATCTATACCGAATGTGGGCATCCGTAGTCCTATGCCGTATCAGGAATTCCTCCGTCTCATGCAGCAGCATGATGTCGTGATCACTGATGCCCAGGACCTTCAGGACGAATCGATCACGCTACAAAAGCCTACTCTACTGATCAAAGATTCCGGGCTGCAGTCTGAGTTAGCGCGCTGTCGTGGCATACGATTCCTAGGCTGGGATCAGGATGGTATTACTTCCGCTGTCCGGGAGCTACTGGCGGATTCCGATGGATATCGGGAGTTTTTGCCGTGTGAGAATCCCTTGGGTGATGGCTACGCGGCCCAACGCATTTCTCGGCTGCTTTCCAATTGGTCTCGTAATCAAACCCTGACACCACGTGCATTTGAACCCTTTCGCAGTGTGGCGGATGTGTGTGGGTTTTCTTCTAACTTGCACACCGTCTGAGCCGAAGCTCTTGCTGCCGCTCACAGAATCCCTCCTGGGCCGAGAGATTGCGGCCCACTGTGCGGTCTCCGGGCATTGCTCGGGGACTTTTATTCACTTTTTGGAGGTAAAGCATGAAACACATGTCTCTGTTGAAAAAGTTTGTGAAAGATGATCGCGGCGTCAGTGCAATCGAGTATGGATTGCTGGCTACCCTGATTGCAGTAGCCATCATTGTGGGCGCAACTGCGCTGGGCAACGCACTGGATGCCAAGTTCAGCTCGGTGGCCACGACGGTGACAAACGGGAAATAAATTCATTTTTTATAACTTGAGTCTCCCCGATGGCCTTTGAGCTGATTTATGGCAAATCGCCGTCGGGGCTCGTATATCCCTTCAATCTTGCATTGATCTCAATTCTTCTCGTCGCTGTCATTACCGATTTGATGGCCAGAACCGTACCGAATTGGTTGATTTTTCTTGGTTTGATGTCTGCATTGACGATCTCGGCAGCGATGAATGGATTTATGGGGCTGGGATTTATGGCTCTGGGTTTTGCAGCTGGCATCTTGTTTTTTCTCCCGATCTATCTGACTGGTTTGCTCGGTGCCGGTGATGTGAAATTAATTGGGATTGTCGGGGCGTTTCTGGGCCTGCACCAGATGCTGGTCTCTGCAGTACTTATTTTCCTTGTTGGAGGTTTGATCAGTCTTTTTATGCTGGGTCGACATCGTTCTAGTAGGCATTTACCTCAGGTGCCTTATGCCGTGGCCATTGCCGCAGGTGTATTTGCACATTTGATCATTTTCAATTGATTTGTGTTTTTCTACGATTAAAAAAGGGATTTCATCATGGCCAATCGGCGGGCGATTATTTTTCTTTTGCTTTCCCTACTGACCGGCGCAACAGCGGTCGGAGTAGCGGCGTTTTGGATGAAACAAAAAATGTCAGATGCAACCGTTTCGGTTGTAGTCGCCAGCCGCGATCTTCTTGCTGGTGAAAAACTTACTGCTGATAATCTCAAAGTTGTGAGCTGGCCTAGTGGTGCACATATCAAAGGGTCATCCACCACCGTACAGTCCCTGGACGGCAGGGTAACTGCAGCCACGGTCGTGATGGGTGAACCGATCCTGGAGGGCCGGCTTGCACCTGTTGGTAGCAAGGCGGGCCTAAGTGCCATCATCACGCCGGGCCATCGTGCCCTGACAGTGAAAGTCAACGAGGTTGTGGGCGTGGCGGGCTTTGCCATGCCGGGGAATTATGTGGATGTCCTCGTTACGATTCATCAAGACAACAAACCTCCGATTTCAAAAATCGTTCTAGAGAAAATCTTGGTGCTGGCCACGGCCCAGGAGCACATGGTGCGCGACGAGGCAAAACCCAAGGTGGTGAATGCGGTTACGTTGGAGGTCACGCCAGAGCAGGCGGAAAAGCTTGATCTCGCAAGAAGTGTCGGCACGCTTTCCATGGCCCTGCGCAACCAGATTGATCAGCAACAAGTCACTACGCGGGGAGCGTTGATTGGAGATGTTCTGAAGGCGCCATCAGTATCAATGCCGAAGGCCAGTGCACGCGAGGTGGTTGCTGGCTCGGGAGTCCCTGAGATCGAGGTTATTCGGGGTGTTGTGCGCACCAATGTCAGTGTCCGTTGAGATTCTTTTCAGGCTGGAGAACTATGAAAAATAAAAGTTTGCAACTGTTGATGGCTGTCGGCTTTGGATTGATGGTCCATACCGTAAGCGCGGCCCCACAGTCGGATAACCCAACTTCTTCGGCAGCCGATCTGCCGACCAAGCGGGTGGAAGCCCCGCTGGCTTTAGTGTCGGGCAAGTCAATTGTTGTGCCAATCGAGGGCGGCATCACGCGAGTCTCTGTGGCCAACCCAGAGATGGCCGATGTCACCGTCATTGCTGGGCGTGAGCTCTATGCCATTGGTAAGAAAGTGGGCGCTACGAATATCTTTCTTTGGAATAAGACGGGTCAGATCACGGTCATAGATGTAGTGGTTTCTGGCGACACACTGAGTCTACAAAGCAAACTCCGTGAGTTGATGCCGACCGAGCAGCAGCTACATGTGAGCTCTGCCGGTGAGGCCCTGGTGCTAACTGGACAGGTGGCTGATGCCGCGAAAGTCCAGCGCGCGGTTCTGATTGCTGAGCAGTTTTCAGAGAAGAAGATCATCAATCTCTTGGGTGTAGGCGAGTTGCCCCAGGTTCTGCTGGAGGTCAAGGTCGCTGAGGTGTCTAAAAAGCTGACCGATAAGCTCGGCATGTCATTGGGCGTGAATGGCGCAAGGGGATCGTTTCAGTATCAGATCTTGGGCAATCTGTTGACTGGCGGGGTGTTCAGCACGCCGCAGGGCACCGGATCGGGAATTGGTCTGACAAAGGGAAATGACAGCTTTAAGCTAGAGGCGGAGATTAAAAATGGTCTGATCAAGGTCCTTGCTGAGCCGAACATCATCGCTGTGAGCGGTCAGGAAGGTGCGTTTTTGGCCGGTGGCAAGATCTTCATTCCGGTACCACAGTCGGGCGGAACAGGCATCTCGGCGATCACCTTGGAAGAGCGTGAGTATGGTGTTGGCCTGCGCTTTCTGCCGACAGTGCTGGAGGGTGGCAAGATCAATCTTCGGGTAACACCGGAAGTGTCCGAGCTTGCGCAGCAGGGCACCACCGTTGCGTCGGGGAATATCACCACCGTGCTGCCCACAATTTCCACCCGCCGTGCGTCCACCACGGTGCAGCTGATGGATGGCCAGAGCTTTGCAATTGGCGGTCTGATCAAAAACAATGTTTCAGAGAGCATTTCTGGTTTTCCTTTCCTGAGTGAGCTACCGATTCTGGGGGCATTGTTTCGCAGCAGCGAATTTATCAATGACCGCAGCGAGCTGATGTTCCTGGTCACACCTAGATTGGTTAAACCCTTGGCCACTCCCGCAGCGCTGCCCACCGATGGGTTCATTCCGCCCTCTCGATTCGAATTCATGATGAATGGCCAGATGCAGGGTAAACCTGCGCCATCAAAGGAGCCTGTGCGATTGGATAGAAAGCCAAGCCTATCGCGGGCCGCACCACCTGCCGATGTCGCCGCAACCGTAGACCCTGTTGATTCACGCGATCCGAGTGCTGCGGATCCCGTCGCTGTAGACCCTATTCAGGCAAGCACGATTCCAGCAGATGCTGTCGATACTGCTGATCTGAACATCGATATCCCGAAGGAGGGCAACGAATGATTTCAGTCACTTATACCACTATGCGTTGGGCAGGTCTGGTCGCTATTGGATCACTGATGGGCTGTGCCCATCAGTATGCACCCGAAGCCACATTCGGGCTTACTGTCCAGCAGAGCATCCGCCAGCAATCAGTACGGGTGAATGGTGTTGGCCACGATCGCATTGAGCCGGGATTCGATGGTGCTGCAGCCAAGGCGGTGATGGATCGTTATGTTCGCAGTTATGAGCAGCCACAACCGCTGGGCAATGTCCTTCGGCTTGGTGTGGGAACACCGCTCACCGGCACAGGAATGGCAACGGCCACTCCCTCGGCAGCGAGGTAAGCATGAGTGAAACTAATGCCATACTGGATCACGCGCGCCTGAAGTCTCACGTGCACAGCCAACTGCTTAAGATCCTGGATCTGTCAGTCATGGAGCGTCTATCCTCAGATGATTTGCGGGTCGAACTCTCTGGGGCAGTAAAACGTATTGTGAACGACGAACGCATTACGTTGGATCCATCGGATCTAGGCCAATTGGTACTCAATATCCAGAATGAGGTGATGGGTCTGGGCCCAATTGAACCGCTGATTGCCGATCCGACTGTCTCCGATATTCTGGTCAATGGTCCCATGTCAATCTATGTGGAGCGCTATGGGCGGCTTGAGCCTACATCCGTGCGATTTTCTAATCATGATCATGTGTTGCGAATCATTGAGAAAATCGTTTCTCGGGTGGGCAGAAGAATCGATGAGTCCAGTCCCATGGTGGATGCCCGTCTGCCCGATGGGTCGCGGGTCAATGCCATCATTCCGCCGCTGGCGCTTGATGGCCCTGTTCTATCGATCCGACGATTCAGTGTTACACCTTTTGGAATCAAAGAACTGATTGATCACGGCACCCTATCGGCTGACATGGCAAGTGTGATCGAGTCCCTGGTCCGTTATAAAACCAATGTGCTGATCTCTGGCGGGACAGGTAGCGGCAAGACCACACTGCTAAATGTGCTTTCTTCGTTTGTACCCGCAGATGAGCGGATTATCACCATCGAAGATGCTGCTGAGCTTCGGCTTCAGCAGCCCCATGTGGTGAGGCTCGAGACCCGTCCTGCCAACGTTGAAGGCAAGGGCGAGATCAGCCAACGCTCTTTGGTGAAAAACAGTCTACGCATGCGTCCGGATCGCATTGTGGTCGGCGAGGTCCGCGGTGCCGAGGTGCTCGACATGCTGCAAGCCATGAACACTGGCCACCAAGGATCGATGACCACAATTCATGCGAATTCTCCCAGGGACGCCATGATTCGGCTGGAGAATATGGTGAGTCTTGCCGGCATCAAGGTGGGTATTCATCCCATTCGGCGTCAGATTGCTTCAGCAATCAATGTCGTGATTCAGGTCGCACGACTCTCCGATGGAACGCGAAAAGTACTGAGCGTGCAAGAGATCACGGGCATGGAGGGTGACATGATCGAGATGCAAGAAATCTTCTCCTATGAACAGCATGGACTCTCCGCTGAAGGTAGGGTCAATGGGGCTTTTGTGGCCTCGGGTATTCGGCCCAGATTTGCAGAGCATATCGCTCGTGAAGGGTATCAGCTTCCGGATCATCTTTTTGTGCCACCCGTGCAGTAGGAGAGCGAATTCACATGATGCAAAGCTTGTTCTTTGGATTACTGTTTGTGTCTGCGGCACTATTGGCTGGTGCGGCCATGATGTTTTGGCAATACCTCTCTGATCTCGGTTCGGCCTCTCGTGCGGTCATGCTATCTGCGGTGGACTCAGCGGATATGCCTACCCAGGGCAGGGTCTATCGAGACTTGCGCGTGAGCGCTTCCGCCTGGATGGATCAGTGGCTAAGATCTAATTCAAAAGTGCAGTCTGTTCAGCAAATGGTCGCCCAATCAGGCGTGCGTTTGTATGTGGATCAACTCTTGGCCATCAGCGTTTCCTTGGGAGCATTTTTGGCCGTAGGCGCTGGGCTGCTGGGCTGGCCGATCACCTTTGCGGTCCCCCTTGGCACAGTCGGACTTATGCTGCCATGGTTGGTACTGCGTTATCGAAAGAAAAAGCGACTCCAGGTGATCGAGGAGCAGTTGCCAGATGCGCTGGATGCGATATCCCGGGCGATGCAGGCGGGGAATTCTCTGGCCGGTGCGTTGGCTGCGGTCAGCAAGGAATCCCCCGACCCACTGGGCGGAGAGTTGCGGATTGTCTCCGAGGAAATCAACTTCGGCCGCTCGGTGAAGGATGGATTGCTGGGCTTTTCTCAGCGGCTCGATAGCCTGGATATTCGCTACTTTGTGTTGGCGGTGTTGATCCATAGCCAGACGGGTGGCAATCTCTCCTCCCTGTTGTCAAGCCTGGCCACGTTGATTCGCGAGCGGATGCGGCTAAAGCGTAGGGCCCGGGTCTTGTCGGCCGAGGGGCGACTCTCAGGATGGGTACTCACCCTTCTACCTTTCATCACCGCGTTTCTTATTTATCTGATGAATCCGGATTTTTTAAAGGTCCTGTGGACGACATCCACTGGGATTCTCTTACTGCAGATCAATGCGGTCATGATGACGATTGGCCTGTATTGGATGTGGAAGATCGTTCATTTTCGAATCTAGGGGTCGATCATGTCATCTCTTGCAATTGCGTTGTTGATGCTGTTGTTTTTTCTAGCATCGGGTCTGACCTGGATTCTGATTGGCTTTGGATTTGCCTTGCGGCCCCTGATATCGAGAGGCCCGGGATGGAATCTTGATGCGCTTAAGCGCGAAGCAGCCCATCAGATGCTGGGCCTTTCGCAGCGGCTATCCCCGATTCTCAAACCCATGACGCCCGAATCCGCGCTCAGCCCTGATTGGCTTGAGTCCCCATTACGATTGAAACTCATTCGGGCGGGGTTTCGTGGCCCATCTACGGTGCCGATCTATTTTTCGCTCAAGGTGTTATCGGCTGGTCTGTTGGTGATACTGGTGTTACTACTCAACCTCCTAGCCAAGTGGGATCTTCCCACGATCACGCTGGTCACGCTGGTGATGGTGGCAATAGGAATTGGGTTCTACCTCCCGGATCTGGTGTTGCGCATTCGTACTGCTGATCGGCAACGCTGGATTCTGGAGCAGCTGCCGGATAGTCTGGATCTGATGCGTATCTGCCTTGAGGCTGGCCTTGGTCTTGATGCAGCGATTCTGCGGGTGAGCCAGGAATTCAAGGGCGTCTGCCCCCCGCTCTACCAGGAGCTCCATACGATTACCTTAGAGCTGCGCGCCGGTAGTGCCCGAAACGAGGCCTTACGACACTTTGCCGCAAGAACTGGGTTGCAGCAGGTCAATTCTATGGTATCGACCCTGATTCAGTCAGATCGCTTCGGCACTGGCATCGCAGACACGATCCGTATCCATGCCGAGCACTTGCGGCTGGAACGTCGACTGAAGGCGGAAGAGACCGCCGCAAAGATGGCCACCAAATTACTTTTTCCTCTGGTGTTCTGCATTTTCCCAGCGCTGTTACTGGTTCTGGTGGGACCAGCGGGTATCACAGTGAAGCAGCATCTTTCCCCGGAAACTATCAGCCGATGATCAAACTCATGAGTATTCAAGTCTTTCCCCGGATTCGAAAACGCCCCTGTCGAGGCGCATCGGCGATTGAATTCGCCTTGATGTTGCCCCTGTTGCTTCTTCTGCTCTTTGGCATTATTGAAACCAGCATCGCGCTGTATGACAAGGCCATTATCACTAATGCTTCTCGGGAGGCAGCCCGTGCAGGCGTGGTCATGAGTAAGACTCGATTGTCAGATTCAGAGATTGAGCAGGTCGCACTAAGTTACTGTGGCAACCGGTTGATCAGCTTTGGGGCGCTCTCCAGTGCACCCAAGGTAACGGTACAGCGGCCTGCGAGTCCGATGACTAACGATCCCTTAACCGTCTCTATCGCCTACACTTATTCTGGGTTTGGACTAGGGCGTCTTTATGCTGCGTGGGTGGGCCCTATTCAACTCACAGCCACTACGGTCATGACCTATGAATAAATTAAGTGCACCCAGAGGCGTGATTGCAATGGTTGTGGCCTTGCTGACCACCGTGCTGATCGCATGCGCAGCGCTGGCTGTGGATCTGGCCTATGTGTTTGTTGTGCGCAATGAACTGCAGAATGCGGCCGATGCCGCCGCACTCTCTGGGGCAGGGCGCCTGTATACCAACAACTCCGGCCCGAATTGGAGTGATGCCGAACTGCAGGCAGCCACAGTGACACAACTCAATCGTAGTGAGTATCGGGCGATTCAGGATCCTGAGATCACTGTCGGTTACTGGTCTGGTGGTGCAACCCCACCCGCGATGGAGTCATCCGGTACCACACCGTCCGCAGGTGATTTGGCCGCCGTCATGGTGAGAATTCAAAAGGTTCAGGCCAATCGTAATGGTCCGGTCCGCCCCCTTTTCGCCACTGTGATGGGGAAAAAAGAAATCGAGGTGGGTGCGATGGCGATTGCCGCCGTCGGTTCGCCCAGCTATGTTGGTGAGCATGCCTTATTTCCTTTTGTCATGAGTAAGTGCATGTATGACACCTACTGGAATGCATCAGCTTCTCCGCCGGGGCCCAGGAATGACCCAAAGACTGGCCAGCCCTATGTGTTTGTGATTGAGCCAGAGCCCAAAAAACCTGGTACTCAGCCGTGCGAGACGGGGGGGCGTGGGGTCTGGACAACTTTTTTTAATGTCAACGCGGGTACAAATGTAGTCAAGGATTTAATCACTACATTTAATTTGGAGCCTCTGAAAATTGGCGATCAAATCTGGATTCCCTCGGGTATTACTGCCGTCAATTATGGGTTGACGCAGGCCTGCTCTGAGGCAGGCAACGGCTCCTGCGGTGTTGTCTCGGTTGCCGTTGTACAGGATCTACTGCAAAAGACCAATGCCACAGTTGTTGGGTTCTCCTGCTTGAAGATCAAGGATGCCAATCAGGGTAATAAAACCCTTACGGTGCAGATGACCAAGAACTGTGTGCCACCTGGTTCGGGTGGAAGTGGCCCAGACTACGGCAGCCGCACACCACCCCGGCTGGTGAACTGACGTCAGGGTGTTTTAGGGGAACAGGAAGGCCTGTCTTTCGCGGATATCAGCAGAAAGACGGCTGCCGCAGCCAGCAGGCCCCAGGCAACGCGACGCAGCACAGGAGAATGTTTCAAAATTCCGGCAATGGTCCTCGCGATGCGCAATCCTGGTGACAGAGATGCTGCATTGATGCTTGGGTTGGATGAGTCCGCGTGCAAAAGGCTTTGAGAAAACGACCGTAGATTGAATCGCAATAGGCTCAACAGCAGAATATGCAGCAGGAAGTAGCTGAGACCAATGGCGGCAATCACAGTGGTGGTGATCACCGCGTTGCCAAAGCTGAGCAATAAGATGATCCAGGTCAGGAAAGACAGCGCGGCGGCTGCCAGTCCTGATAATAAGACGATCAGATACAGTGAAAGCACTATATGGCTTAGCGGCGCGTCAGCAGCATGCCCAACAACACCCCAATCCCCGTGGAGATCGCGACAGCGGTCCACGGCTTTTCGTGTACATAGTGATCGGTAGTGTTGGCAAATTGTTTTCCGCGTGCTACTGCTGACTGTTGGAAGCTCTGCAGGTTGTTGATCGCCTGCTGCAGCAGTGACGCACCCTGGGCACAGAGCTCAGTGGCCTGTTCAGCGCCGGCATCCGAGGCATCTTTAAATAGCATTTGAGCGTCATTAATCAAGGTTTGGACATCTTTCTTGAGCACTTCCATATTCGCGTTTGTCATAAACTAGCCTCCAGGTGTTGACAGTGTTCGATCAACGACTGTAAGGGGAGCTAACCGCGCAATTGCACGGTCAGAGTGGAAATCAATTGAATCGCTTTAATGCAATTCCTGGGGGTCTGAGCGAATCTGAAGCAGCTTTCCGCCTGGCACGAGATGGCCCCAATCTGTTGCCCCAGGCGGGGGCGCGTTCGCTTATGCGTATTGCGCTCAGTGTGCTGCGCGAGCCGGTTTTCCAGCTGCTGTTAGCTGCCGGCCTGCTGTACTTCTTTTTGGGTGAGTTAATTGATGCCCTGGTGCTGTCGGTTTTTGTGCTGCTAAGTGCTGCAATTTCAATTATTCAGCAAAAACGCGCTGATCGGGTGATGGAAAGCCTGCGGCATCTTTCCGCACCGCGTGCCATTGTGATCCGTGGGGGTATCCAGCGGCGTATTCCAGCGCGAGCGTTAGTGAGGGGCGATCTGATCTTGCTTTCGGAAGGTGATCGTGTGGCTGCTGATGCGATATTGCTTGAGTCGCGGGAACTCCAAGTAGATGAATCTTTGCTTACTGGCGAGTCCGTTCCGGTTGAGAAATCCGAGCTGCGGCAGGAGGAAGCCTGCCGTGTATTTCTCGGTACGCTGGTGGTGCGGGGTCGTGGAGTGGCACAGGTAACAGCAACGGGGGTGGCCACGGAGTTTGGCAGGATCGGTCTGTCAGTGCAGCGCATTGAGGAGCGCCCAGGACGCCTTTCGCTCGATATCAGAAAGCTCGTGAAATTTTTCACGCTGTCGGCGATCCTGGTCAGTATTCTGGTGTTTCTGTTCTATTGGCGCTCAACCAACGATTGGGTCACCGCCGCACTTTCTGGGATCACTGCAGCTATGGGCCTGATCCCTGAGGAATTTGCGGTGGTGTTGACGGCCTTCATGGCGATGGGCGCGTGGCGGCTATCTCGGCATGAGGTGCTTACGCGTCAGAGCAGTGCAATTGAGACCCTCGGGGCCGCTACTGTGCTCTGCACGGATAAGACTGGCACGCTGACTCTGAATGAAATGCGCGTGGTGGCGGTCTCCCCTTTGGGGGATGGAATCGTTGATATCGGGAGCATCGATCCCGCGTCAGTCAAGCAATTCATGCGGCATGCGGTATTGGCCTGCGAGCCCAATCCACTGGACCCTATGGAGAAGGCGATCCATGCGCTGTACCAGGTTCACTATGATGTGCCCCCCAGCGCTAAGCCAGGGGCAATCGTCAGGGCTTATGGTCTGTCGCCCGAGTTCTCTGCCATGACGAATGTCTGGCCAGGCCCAACCGATGGACTGCAGGCTGCGGTGATGAAAGGGGCCCCAGAGGTAGTGCTGCAGTGTTGTGGTCTTACGCCATCGCGCGCTGCTGAGATTTTGCAGACCGCAAGCCGGATGGCCGACCGCGGTTTGCGGGTTCTGGCGGTAGCGGCGCGGGACCTGAGATCCGCTGAATTGCCAGATCACCAGTGTGATCTTGATCTGGATTTTGTAGGATTGATCGGTCTGGCAGATCCTCTGCGGCCATCCGTGCCTGCTGCGGTTCTGCAATGCAGGAGTGCAGGCATTCGGGTCGTGATGATCACTGGAGATTATCCGGCTACTGCAGTTGCAATCGCTCAGCAGGCAGGGATTCTCTCGGAGCAGGATGATCCTGATCGCGTGTTGATGACTGGCGAGCAGCTCGATCAGATGCCGGATGGTGCATTGGCCAGTCGCATCCAACAGGTTCTGGTATTTGCACGGATCAAGCCGATTCAGAAATTGCGCATTGTGCAGATGCTGCAGCAGGCAGGTGAGGTGGTGGGTATGACGGGCGATGGCGTGAATGATGCGCCCGCCCTGAAGGCGGCTGATATCGGTATTGCCATGGGTGTCCGAGGCACTGATGTCGCCCGCGAGGCCGCGGTCCTGGTGCTCCTGCAGGAGGACTTTGGCGCTATTGTGAAAGCGATTGCCCGTGGTCGGCAGATCTATGCGAATCTACGCAAGGCAGTGGGATTCATTGTCTCGATCCATATCCCGATCGCAGGACTCGCGGTATTGCCAGTATTGCTCGGTCTTCCGCCGGTGTTTTTTCCTGTACACATCGCCTTTATGGAGATGGTGATTGATCCTGCGGGATCGTTTGTGTACGAATCAGAGGTTGCCGATGCGGATTTAATGCAGCGCCCACCCCGCTCACGCGAGGAGTTTATTTATCCCTTGCCGTTAATGACGAAAAGCATGTTGCAGGGTCTGCTGGTCTTGGCCATGACACTGGCCGCCTATTTGGTGGTGCGTTCTTTGCACGCCGATGAGACCTTGGTGCGAGGCATGGTTTTCGTCGGTCTCGTTGCCTCGGGGCTGGCGATCATCTCTATTAATATGCATCGTCGGCATGGTCTTCAGATACTGGGCAGAGAAGCCAATCCCGCCTTCCTGCTGATCGTGGCGGCCACACTCATGATTCTCAGCCTGCTCTTTCTTGTGCCCACCCTGCGGGAAGTTTTTCACTTTGGTGCGCTGTCGCCGTTGCTGTTTATCTCTGCCTTGGGGTTTGGTCTGGTGAATTACGGCCTGCTGCGGATCACCGAGGGCATTTTTCCGGCCCGGGGCTGAGGCCCGATAATAGGCCTTTGCTGATGCGATCAGGAAAGGTATTCCATGCAGGCATTGTCCGATATCAAGACCGTCGATTTTAGTTTTGTGCGCAGTCGCTTGCTCAACCGACAAGAGATTGCACTGCTGGATGTTCGCGAAGAGGATCCCCATGCCCAGGCCCATCCCCTGTTTGCTGCGAATTTCCCGCTCTCTCGGCTGGAAGTTGATGCTTATGCAAAGCTGCCCAATCGGAGGGTGCCTGTGGTGACGATCGATGCCGGTGAGGGCCTTGCGGAGATTGCGGCCAGGCGGCTTGTGGGTCTGGGCTATCGGCAGGTGGCAGTGTTTTCAGGAGGGGTGGCCGCATGGGCTGCGGCTGGGGGAGAACTCTTTCGCGATGTCAATGTACCCAGCAAGAGTTTCGGCGAATTTGTCGAGGCCCATTGCCACACCCCATCGCTTTCGGCACAGGAGGTCAAGGCACTACTGGATAGAAATGAAGATGTCGTGGTGGTGGATGTCCGCCGATTTGACGAATACCAGACGATGAATATCCCAAGCGGCATCAGTGTCCCCGGTGCCGAGTTGGTGCTTCGGGTGCCGGAATTGGCCATTCGGCCCAATACCCGTGTGATTGTGAATTGTGCGGGCCGCACCCGCAGCATTATTGGCACACAGTCTCTTGTCAACGCAGGTATTCCAAATCCAGTCTCTGCCTTGCGTAACGGCACCATCGGCTGGACGCTTGCGGGACAAGTACTCGAGACTGGCGCATCGCGCCGATTCTCAGAGCCAAGTCCTGAAACGCTGCGGATTGCACAGGCACGCTCCCAAGCGGTTGCGGATCGTGCCGGCGTGAAGCGCGGTAGCCTTGCCGATCTTGTGGTTTGGCGTGCAGATCAGCAGCGCACCACCTATTACTTTGATCCCCGCACGCCGGAGGAGTACGAGCGGGGCCATCTGCCGGGATTCCGTTCAGCACCCGGTGGCCAGCTGGTGCAGGAAACCGAAATGGTTGCGCCGGTGCGTGGCGCACGCATTGTGCTGGCCGATATTCACGGTGTGCGTGCCAATATGACGGCCTCATGGCTTGCGCAGATGGCATGGGAAGTCGTGGTGATCGATGGTCTGACCGAATCTGATCTCTCGGAGCAGGGGCCATGGCAGCCACCACTGCCGCCGATGCCGGCAGTCACGTGGATCACCGCCCAGGAGCTCTGGCAGCAGATGAAGACATCGTCCGATCTTGTGTTGATCGATTTCAGTACCCATGCCCACTATGTGCGTGGTCATATTCCTGGCGCTTGGTATGCCCTGCGGTCACAGCTTGCAAAAGCCATGGAGGCCATCCCTGTATCGTCGCATCTGGTGTTGACCGCATCTCAGGAAGCGCTTGCATGCTTTGCAGCGGAAGATGTCCGCGCAGCGGCCAGATCGGCTAGGGTGAGCGTGTTAAAAGGCGGCAACGCTGCCTGGCAGGCGGCCGGCCTTGAAATAGAGACTGGGCCAACCTGTCTGGCCTCCCCGCCCATTGATCGCTATCGGCGCCCCTATGAGGGCACAACGGTTGAACCCGCCGCCATGCAGGCCTATCTGGATTGGGAGTTCGGCCTTGTCGAGCAACTCAGCCGCGATGGCACCCATCACTTTCGTGTGATCTGAGCCTTGATCCAGCCGTAGCCGCTGACCATGACAATGCCGGTCAGCACAAGCACTGCGCCAACCATGAAACTAAGCTCAAGCGGCTCATTGAGTAGCCAGACACCGAAGGCGACGCCAAAAAGTGGTGTAAGAAATGAAAATACTCCGAGCTGAGAGGCCATGTAGTGCCGCAGCAGCCAGAACCAGGCCAGATAGCTTGCAAAGCACACCACAACAGACTGAAAAATCATGCTGGTCCAGGCGATGGCTGTCCAGCGGATTGTGGTTTGATCAAGCAAGATGGTGGCAATAACGAGCAGAACAAAGGCGACTGCCAGTTGATAGAGCAGGGTTTGTGCAGCTGATACCCTTGCCAGTCTGGAGCAACGTACTGCCACTGTGGTAGCCCCCCAGACCATACCTGCAGCGACGGCCAGCAGATCACCGAAGAGCATATCTGCCGTATTGATTTCAGGGCCGACGCCCGAACGCATAAGGAATGTGATTGCAATGCCCGAGAACGCTAGACCAATACCGGCCCATTGAATCATTCCCAGGCGCTCGGAGGGCATGAGCCAGTGCAGTCCCAGCGCAGCAAAGATAGGGGCCGTGTACAAAAACACGGCCATGTGCGAGGCCGTAGTGAATCGCAGCCCTTCACCCACCAGCAAGAACTCCAGTGCAAAAAGCACACCTACCAAGAGTCCCGGCTTCCAGGTACCACCGGCAAGCTCAAGCCGTTCTTTTCTGGCCACCATCAGCAGTGTTACAAGCACCGCAGCCACTCCCGAGCGCAGCGCGATCTGCATCAGCGGGGTCACATCGGCGGCTGCCATTTTCAACACCACCTGGGTAAGGCCCCAAATCAGGCAGAGCACTACCATCAGGCCAATTGAGGTTGGATCAAGCGATTTTCTACTGTCCATAGCTTTTGCATTGTAGCTTTTGTCGCGATACAACTTCTGATGGTGCGATGGGTCCGGCAGCTGTGTGCCGATTTGAAACCACACTTACGCTGTGCACCATCGGATATGCCTGTGCTTTACAGTGCAGCAACTGGAGTCGTCTGATTTCGCTATTAATTTAATTTTTGGAGAGCACCATGGCAGAAGCAATCCCCCAGTTCGGTGAAATGATGTTCAAGTCTGCAGCGCAAACATGTTCTGATGTCGCTGCTGCAACATTTAAGGGTATGGAAAAAATGGCCCATGTCCAGTTAAATGTGGCACGCGAAACGCTCAACCACAGCGCCGAGAGCATGAAGGCTCTGACCTCGGCCAAAAGCCCTCAGGACATCATGAAAGTGCAGGCAGCCATGGCAAAATTGTCGATGGAGAGTTTGACAGCGTTGACCGGTGCGGCCTGCGGCATTGGGGTGGAGACCGCCAAGGCGCTCTCCCAAATGCAGGAGGCCCAGGTCGCGGAGTTCGGTGAACGTATTCATAACGCGATCGAGCAGTTCGCAAAATATGCACCCGCCGGATCAGAGAGCAGTGTGGCTTTGGCCCGATCGGCATGGAATGCGGCGGGTCAGGCATTTGAGACCGCCACCAATGCCACCCGCCAGGCCATTGCAGCAGCCGAAAGGAATGTGGAATCAGTTGGTAAAGTCAGCCTGAACCTTGTGAAGTCAGCTTAGACCCTGTCGGCAGCTTTGATGTAACAATCGCAGTATTACGGCCCGTGGTGGGCCGATTGCGATTGAGAGTGCATCATGCTGTTTGAACAATCACATATCGCCGTCATGGGCGCGGGCGCCGTTGGCTGCTTCTTTGGCGGTCGACTGGCCCGTGCCGGGCGTGCGGTCACCCTGATCGCCCGGCCTGATCACGTCCGGGCTATACAGCAGCACGGACTGCGTATGAATTGCCTGGACTTTCAGCAGTCGGTCGTGGTGTCGGCTACCGATGATGTGGCTGCATTGGCCGATGTTGATCTGGTGCTGTTATCGGTCAAGTCGCCGGACACCGGGCCTACCATGCTACAGATCAGGCCTTTTCTGAAGCCTGATGCCTGCATTCTGAGTTTGCAAAACGGCGTAGATAATTGCGACCGTATTCGCCAACTCATAACCCAACCTGCGTACGCGGCGGTAGTTTATGTTGCAGCAGCAATGACCGCACCGGGAACACTGAAGCACTTCGGCCGCGGTGAACTGGTGATTGGCGATCCGGGCGCAGCCGTGACAGGGATCGCCCAGGATCAGCTCAATCGCATTAGTGAAATTTTTCAATCCGCCAGCATTCCCTGTACGATCTCGGCGAATATCAAGCATGAGCTTTGGTTCAAGTTTCTAGTGAATTGTGTCTACAACGGCATTTCGGCAATTGCGCAAATTCGGTATGGCGAGATGGTCAAGGTGCCGCAGATTCGAGAGCTTATTGAAGAGCTGACACGCGAGTTCCTGCAGGTGGCCCAGGCTGAAGGGGTGAACATCACTTGGGAAAACGCCATGGCTGCGAATCAGGCAATCGCGGACACCATGGCGGGCCAGCGTTCATCCACGGCCCAAGATCTGGCACGTAGCAGGCCAACCGAGATTGATTTCCTAAATGGGTTGATTGTGAAACAAGGCAAGGTCCATGGTATTCCCACACCCGCCCATCAGGCGATTTATGGATTAGTGAAAATGATGGAGCAAACACCAGCGCGAGGGGAAACATGACTTCCGAAAAATATCAGCCTCCAGGCCGAGATCGATTTCGTGCTTTTGAATTAATCCAGACCCGTTGGCATGACAACGATGTCTATCAGCACGTAAACAACGTGATTTATTACTCTTATTTCGATACCGCCGTAAATAAGGTACTGGTGGATCGTGGGGTGTTGAATATCGCTAATAGTTCTGTGGTGGGGCTAGTAATCGAGACCCAGTGCAAATACTTTGCGCCGATCGCCTTCCCCGATTTGATCACTGTGGGCATCTGCACCACCCACATTGGTAACAGCAGTGTGCGCTATGAAATCGGAATTTTCAGAAATGAAGAGCAGCGGGCCTCGGCTGTGGGACATTTCGTACATGTCTATGTGGATCGGACCACCAACCGGCCCGTGCCGATTCCAGATGGTGTTCGCGGCGTACTGAATGATTTGAAAGTGTCGGCCAGCAGTTAAAAGGTGAGAGAAAGCGCGGTTCATGACCGATCTGAAGCATGCAGTAGATAAGACATCGATCAGTCTGTATTGTCAGCCAGGTGCGAGTCGCACGCGGGTCTCGGGCCTGCACGACGGAAAACTCAAAATTCAGCTTGCTGCACCGCCCGTAGAGGGTGCCGCCAATGAAGCCTTGATTAAGTTTATTGCCAGGGTCTGTGGGGTACGCCACGCTGATGTTCAGATCCTTGCGGGTGCGCAGAGTAGGCACAAACGGATTGAGGTACGCGGTTTAAGCAGCGCGCAGATCCACGATTTGCTGATGTTGTATCACCGCTGATTGGATCATTACTTCACGCCTTCGTAGCGCTTGCAGGCCCATGTAATTTCACCGTCTTGGCTGCGGACCAATAATTTCCCGGTCACTGCATTGAATTCAATCTGGCTTGTACCGTTATCCGCGATATATCTGCGCAGTACACCGCTCTCCTCTTTGAATCGATAGAGTCGTCCCCGATAAGTCACGGAAGTGGGCGTCAGCGCCATCTCGAAAGTATCGGCCGGATTGGATTCCAGCACGCAGTGGAACTCCTGAGTGCGGGACACGCAGGCGCACAGCAGCAGGGGCAGCAAAACAAGCAGTCGTTTCATCTAACACGTGCGGGTGTATTGTCGCAAAAAGTGAAGATTTCTTGCGGGGGTGAAAGAGGGCATCGTGCATCCCGGAGCGATAATCAGCCGATTGCGGCCAGCTTGAGCGATTGTGTCATCGACTTCGGCCTGAATCTCGGCCAGCGTTTGTTCCTGAATTTTGGTTTCGTTGATACCACCCATCAGGCACTTATCGGTCTTGGCCCGGAGCACCGAGAGCGAGGGATTGCCTTGTAGTCGGTCGGACACACTGATGACCTCGCAGGGATAGTCCCAGATGCGATCAATTTCCAGGTGATCACCGTGGACATGTAATACCCTCACCATGCCCTCCGCAGCCTTCAGTGTTTCGATAGCAAAGTTCTTTTGATAGACATGATGCTGCTCTGGCGTGACTCCACGTGGGCGGTGCGGAGGAATGGCGCCATTAATGGAAAGGAAGATTCCGTCTATTCCGAGTTTTCGAACCTCGCGGATGTAATCACAGGTGGTATCCGTCACGGTCTGTATTGCATCAAGTGCAGCGCGCTGATCATGCCGAAACAGGTTTTCTGCTTGGCTGAATCCGACATTCCGTAGGATCTGCTGGTACGGCTCGAAAATTGTCTCAATCATTGGTAGATCGGGATCAAGCCGGGTCCGTAGTAGCTTGAGACACTCCAGCTGCCGAGCAAAACAGTCTTCCGCTAGAGAAAATTTTTTGTAACGCAATAGGCTCTTAACATCCTCCAGGGTAACCACACCTTCTGGTACTGGGTAGCGGTAGTCGTTCATGATCTTTAACAGATCCCAGTCATAAGTGGTCACGAACTGTTCATGTAGATCAGCAGTCCGGGCACTATCAAGATGATCTGATAAAAAATGGACCCATGCGGTCGTGGGCGGGCGATCAACCTCCTTCCCAGTCACGGCAGCCAGAAAACGCTCACGCTTATTCATCGACTGAGTTCCCTGTTTGCTCTATTGGGGCTGAACACCGGCATCACGCAAAAGCTTAGTGACCGTGTCGACTGCCAACCGAAGATCTCGATCATAGGCAGCTGGGGAGGCGGTGCTTGAGACATACATTGCCTTTTCTGCAAGTGACTTGGCAACTTCCGGATCGGCCAAGACCTTTTTCATGTCGGCTTCCAGGCGTGCCCGGACAGTATCCGGTGTTTTGGCCGGGGCGGCGATGCCAATCCTGGTTGTGAACTCGTAATTGGGGAAACCCGCTTCTGCCACGGTAGGCACATCGGGTAGAAAATCAAGCCGTTTTCTGCTGGTGACTGCCAGGGCCCGGAGTCGGCCATCCCTGATCTGTGGCAGTGGCGTTTGTGGCAGATCGAACATGACCTGGATGCGGCCACCAATCAGGTCGATCAATGCCTGGGATGCCCCCTTGTAAGGCACGTGAACCATGTCGATATTGGTGGCGCCAGCAAACTTTGCGCCTGCAAGATGCAGGGTGTTGCCCTGACCGGCTGAACCGTAATTGATCTTGCCAGGATTGGCCTTGGCATAAGCCACAAACTCTTTGAGTGTTTTTACCGGGAAATCGCTTGGCACGACAATCACCAGAGGCGACTCCACGAGGTTGGTGATGCCTGAAAAGGCAGTGACTGGATCATAAGGAAGGCTCTTGTTGAGTGCTGGCAGGGCTCCATTGGTGAGTTCCCCGATCAGAAAGAGTGTGTGTCCATCTGGTTTTGAACGCGCAACAAAATCCCCACCGATTACTGTGCTGCCGCCAGGTTTGTTTTCCACCACCACTGAATGTTTCATCACCATGCCAAGCTTGTTGGCCAGCGTACGGGCGACGAAGTCGGAGGACCCCCCTGCGGTGTAAGGCACAACAATTTTGATGGGCTGGTTAGGATCTGGAAATTGCTCTGCGCTGGCAGTGAAGGCCAGACTGGCGAGGCCAAGGGTCAGGCCAATGGAATTCAGAAACTTCAGCATGCAGGGTCTCCTGGGTAGGGGTAGTGAATGCCTAATTGTATTTCAGAGAGAATAGGGCTTTCGTCGGATGGGATCGGTGCCATGAACAACATCGGGTTGTGGATAGAGGGTTCATTGCTTCTGGCAGTACTTGTCTTTTTTATTCATCAGCGTATTGATCTTAGGCGGGAAAAAGAGAAACGGGAGCGGGAGAAGCAGTGATTCCGCTCACGTCCGCCTGACAGTGAGATTGCTGAGTGTGATGCGGCGATTTATTTGGTCAGCGCAATATAAAGAAAAACTGAAATTGCAATATAGAGCGGAATAAATTTCTTGCAATAGTCTAGAAAAAACGCTCGAGTGAGTTGTCTTTTGTGGCGCAGGTAGAGCAGATAGATCACTGGGCCCGATAAGACCACGGTAATCGCGATGGTTTGCTCTAGTTCAACAAGGCCCATGTGCTGAGAGTAACCTAGCGGGAGTCGGGGTGGTTTATAGGGGATGGTGGGTTGTGCAGGATTCGAACCTGCGACCAACGGATTAAAAGTCCGCTGCTCTACCGACTGAGCTAACAACCCGCGGGGTGTGAAACGCGAAGCCCTAAATTCTAGCCGATTCCGTGGGCTTATGCATGTCGTTCGGCCCAGCGCAGGCCTAGCCATGCCCCGCCAATAATGGCTGCAGTGGCCATGAGGGAGCCCAAGGCCAGGAGTGAGACGCCCGTGATGCCTTGTCCGATCGTGCAGCCAAAGGCCACCACGCCGCCGATGCCCATCATCGCCGCGCCGACCATGTGTCGGGCCAGATCCGCTCGATCCACAAAGCCTTCCCAACGAAATGTCCTGGAGCTCAGGGCGTGGATCAACGAACCAATGACCACACCAGTGACAGTGGCCACACTAAATGTCAGCCCACGGGACTTGTCGCTCCAGAACATGAGCAGATCCAGCCAATAAGCCAGAGGTGCGACAAAGGTCAGGGATTCAACGCCACGCGTGTTGGTCGCAAGAAAGCGTGGCTCCAGGGTGTTGGGATCCTCTGCAACGAAGCCCACATGGCCAGTCGCCCACCAACCCGCCACCACAAGAGCCCCAATGATCAATCCACCCAAAATCAGCCGAGGCCTGCGGCGCAGCTCAGCGCCCATGAAGACATAGAGAAACAAAACGAGGGCAACTACGGAGCAGACTATCGCACGGGGCTGTCCGAGCAGACTCGGCAGATCCTGACGGGTGCCGAGGGAGAATGCGATCTTCTCGATGCTGGCCACGCGGATCACACCAAATATGCCACGCATGGTCATGTAAGCAAACACCGCCATGACCAAAAAAACCACCATAGCCTTTAGGCTGCCACCGCCGATGCGCACAAGATTTCGGGCGCCGCAGCCCGAGGCCAACACCATACCGAAACCAAATAACAGCCCACCCAAGATGTAGGAAAGCCAGTAGATTGCGGGCGCGGTGTAGAAAGAATCCTTAACCGCAATAAGATCGCCCAGTATCAATGCCTGGGTGCCGATGATGGCGATGGCAATCGCCAGCATCCACATCCGGAAACGGGATTGGTCCCCGCTGGCATACCAGTCCGAGATCGCCCCCACTGTGCAGAAATTACTGAAGCGCGAGACCCAGCCCAGCACCAGACCGATGCCCAGCCCGATGAGCACGACAGTGGATTCAATACCTGGGATGTCTTCTGCGGTCACCATACGCAGAAGTTTACTTGGATGGGCCTGCCTTATTGGGAGCAGTCTTTGTGGGTGTTGCAGCCCGTAGGCCCTTGAGCCGCTCCCGGGCCTCATTCGTGACTGGTGAGTTTGGATAACTCTTGATCAAGCCATCGAGAATGCCGCGTGCAGTATTTTGATTCCCTGACTCGGCATGGCTGGCGGCAAGATTAAGCATGGCCTGTGGCCTGGCAGGGTGATTCGGGTAGCGGTCAATGAAGTCTTGGCGAGCGGCAATGGCGGCCTTGTAGTTCTTGTCGGCGTAAAGCGCAGAGCCTCGGATCAACAGTACATTGGGCAGGAGTTGGGAGCCAGGATGGGCCTGCAGAAACAGATCCGCTGCTGCTGCGGCCTTCTTGAATTCACCGCCACGCAGCGATTCACGCAGATCCTCAAACTTTGTTTTTTCCTCGGGGGTTACACGAAATATCTCGCCATCTACGTTGAAGTCCAGGGGCTCGAATTGTTTTATGCGTCGGTCGAGGTTGGCCTGAAGATCTCTTTGCTGATTGAGCCGCCGATCCAGATCAAGGTAGAGATCCCGCTGCTGGCTTCTGCTGGTGGTGACGACCTGGCTGGCCTCTTCAATCTGACCGCGCAGGCGGGCGATCTCTGACTGCAGCCGCTCGTTCTCGTTCAGCATTTTTAATTGGCCCTGGGCAGCGCTCTGCAGACGTTTTTCCAGGTTGACCAGCTTGGACTCCAGGTTTTCCACCTGGACACGCAGGTCAATGATGGCCCGTCGGGCCTCATCATCGGCCAGCATCGCGAAGGCTTCTCCCGCTCCCAGGCTTAAGCCAGAAATGAAAATGGCCGCACTCGATATCGAGGCGGCCATGGTCCTGCGCATTACGGCCATGCGGCGGATTACTTCAGCAGCAGATCAGCGCGACGATTTTCTGCCCAGGCTGTTTCATTGGAACCCTTGGCGCGCGGTTTTTCCTCGCCATTGCTGATGGCCTCAACGCGATTTCCCGCTACACCCATGACACCAAGCGCCTTGGAGACGGACTCTGCACATTTCTGGCCAAGGGCCAGGTTGTACTCGGTGGTGCCACGCTCGTCGGCATTGCCTTCAATCACGAGGCGGGCCTTACCATCGGCCTTCAGGTAGTTGGCGAACGCGGTGACAGTGGCCTGATACTGGGACTTGATCTCGAAACTGTCGAAATCGAAGTAGATGCTGGACTTCACTTTTTCAAGGGCGGCCTTGGCGGCTGCGATATCTCGGGCGCGGGCTGCAGCGGCAGCTTCTGCAGCTGAGCCGCCAGCTGCTTTGTCGTCCAGGGGAACCTGGGATGCACAGCCAGCGAGCACCATCAGGGATGCGGCGGCGGCGATTGCAGTCAGGCGGGAAAGATTGGAAAACGAGAATTGCATGGCCTCTCCTTGCGGGGTTATTGTTGTGCTAGGGATTTTCGCACGAAAAGCCCTCGACCTGTAGTGCCAACGATCCTTTTGGCCATGGCAGGGCCCCCTGCGGGCGCTGACTTTAGGGCAGGCGGCCCCAGGCTGGCCCCTTGACCTCGCTGCCCTCGGCCGATAGGCGGGTTCTGATTTTGCCGTCCAGCGACACCGCCGAGAGAATATTGCGCTCCCCCAGGCGGCTGCTGTAGATCACCCATCTGCTGTTGGGCGCAAAGCTTGGGGAGTCATCTTTGGGGCCCTGGCTGACCAGGGTTTCCTGCTTGGAGGCGAGATCCATCACTGCTACCCGGAAGTTCTTATCGCGCCGCGCAATGTAGGCCATGTTTTTGCCATCCGGGCTGATTTGCGGCCGTGCATTAAAGGGGCCACCAAAGGTCACCCGTTTTGCTTCTCCCCCTTCTGCGGAGACTCGGTAAATCTGCGCTGAACCACCACGATCTGAGGTGAAGTAGATCTCTGATCCATTGGGTGTGAAAGTGGGCTCGGTATCAATACCCTGGGTACGCGTAACGCGTCTCAAGCCGCTGCCATCGGCATTCACGGTGTAAATCTGCGAGTTGCCATCTCGGGTGAGCACCACGGCAAGCCGTTTGCCGTCGGGCGACCATGCGGGTGAGCTGTTGCTGCCTTTTTCGTTGGCCACGATGGTCCGTCTTCCGGTGGCCAATGTGTGGACATACACAATAGGCTTATTGATGTTGTTGCGTTCCTCAAACGATACATAGGCCAGTCGCGTGCCGTCGGGCGACCAGGATAGTGAAATGATGGGCTCTTTGGAACGAAGTGCGACCTGTGTATTCTGTCCGTCGGAGTCGGAGACCACAAGGCTGTGCAACTCCCCGTCTTTGCGTACGAAAGCAAGCCGTGTGGCAAAAAATCCTGGCTCGCCTGTGAGTTTTTCATAAATAAAATCAGCGATGCGATGGCCTGTGCGGCGGGCCTCAAGTTCTGAGGCGGCGGCATTGATCACCAGCCCCCCAAGACTCAGGCCGCGGCTGATGTCCACCAGGATGAATCGGGTCTCCAGCCGACCGTCGGGGCCGATAGCGGTACTGCCAATCGACAGGGCCTCTGCACCCTTTTGTTTCCATTCTGGAATTAGTGGCTCAACTGGGCTGCGCTCGTTGAGGGCGGGATCGGGCGTGCCCGCATCCACAATCGAGAACACACCGCTACGTGTCAGATCTGCACGTATGACATCAGCGATGGTGAGCGCCTGCTTGCGGGAGGGTTCAGAGGCATCCAGTGGGGCAATGGCGATCGGAATCTGTCGTGTGCCGACACCCGTGATTTCAATCCGCAATGGGCTCTGTGCTATCGCCTGTGCGGTAAAACAGCACAGCAGCAGCTGAAGTGCGACTTGCATCGCACGGCGAAGACCTTCGGGGCGGGGCATGGGGCCCATTATAGTCAGCGCGGGTAACACAGCGCCGATAGGGTCAGCGGCTTTCTTTTGGTTTAAAGCTGAGTTCCAGCACCCGGGCCACGGTGCCATCTTTGCGCTTGGGCAGTGGGCTGGCTGCCCATACGGCCCGTTGCACAGCCTCATCCCAGGCGGGCGTGCCGCTGGGTCGGATCAGTTGCACTTTGGTGACCTCCCCTGTCGGGAGTTGTTCGACGATCACGATGGCCTCGGGGTTGCCAGGGGCCCGGTCGGGGTAGTTGATGCGGATCTTGATGCGGGCCTGGATGAGCGCTTCGTAGTCAGCATCGGTGCCGGTTTTGGCACCGACTTCAGCACCATTGGTCAGACCTGACTTTGTAGCCACATCCTTGCCACGTGTGCTGGGCTTGGCGTTCGGATCGATGCCCAGTCGGGCGAGCTCGGCCTGGCGTTGGGCCTCGAGCCGCTTGGTCACGGATTGCTCCTCGGCCTGTTTTTTGAGTAACTGTTTTTTCAGTTCCTCCTGGCGTTCCTTTTCCTTCTGTAGCTCTGCCTTGGTTGGTTCTTGTTTTTTGGGGGGATCCGCTTTTTTCTTTTGCAGAGAAATGTCAGCCTTTTCCTCAGGTGCCGGTGCTGGTGCCGGTGGTGCTGGGGGCTCGGGTTTGACGGCGGGTGTCGGGGGTTGTTTGGTCTGAGGAATATCGCGTGGCAGCCCGCTCCAGAGCTCGGCCTGCACAGGCTTGGGCGCATCCTGATTCCAATTCAGCGACACCAGCAACCCAATGGCCAGCAGCGCATGAATCCCGACTGCTCCTCCGAATGCGTTTCGGGTTTCGCGGGCCTCGATGGCATGGAGTGCCAAGGCAGTCATGGCAGGCGTGGTCAGTCTTTGCGCACGTTTAAGCCCACACGGGTCATACCAGCGCGCTGCAATACATCCATGGCTCCGATGACATGCTCATAGCGCACCGCCCGCTCTGCGGAAATGATCACCGGGGTCTCTACTGTGCCCGTCATGGATTTGACGGTCGCAGCGAGCTCATCGCGCTGAATCGCCTTTTCCTGTTCACCTTCGGTGTTGCGTCGCACGGTGATTGAGCCGTCTTGGCGAATCATGACTTCCACGGCGGCCACCGGTGCCTGTGAGGCCTGACCCACGCGCGGCAGGTCAATAGTGCCAGTGACAATCATCGGTGCGGTCACCATGAAGATAATCAGCAGCACCAACATGACATCGATGTAAGGCACCACATTTATTTCGCTCATCATGCGGCGGCGGCGATGGCTACGGGAAGAAGCGTGTGCGCCCATTTATCGGATTGCCTGACGCTGCAAGATGTTGGAGAACTCTTCGATGAAACCTTCGAAGCGGATGCTGAGGTGATCAATGTCAGTGGCATAGCGGTTGTAAGCGACCACCGCGGGAATGGCAGCGAACAGGCCGATGGCGGTGGCCACCAGGGCTTCGGCAATGCCAGGGGCGACAGCGGCAAGCGTGGCCTGTTGCACATTCGATAGGCCTGTAAACGCATGCATGATGCCCCAGACCGTGCCGAACAGTCCGATATAGGGCGAGACTGATCCGGCCGATGCAAGAAACGGCAGGCTACGCTCCAGTGCATCAAGTTCACGCTGAAATGCGGCGCGCATCGCGCGGCGGGCGCCGTCGATCATGGCGGCCCGATCATTGCTGACGTTGCTACGTGTCTTGATGAATTCGCGCATGCCGGATTCGAAGATCCTGGGCAGTGCTCCCGGCAGATCGCCGTCACCTGCCTGTTTGTATAGGGTCATCAGATCACCGCCGGACCAGAAGATTTTTTCAAAACTCTCGGTGTCTTTGTGGGCCCGTCCGATGGACTGCCACTTTCTGAAAATCACGGTCCACGACCAGATGGAGATCAAGAGCAGCAGCAGCATGACCAGCTGAACCGGAATACTGGCTCCGGTGATCAGGGAGAGTACGGAAAGATTGGGGCTTGCGGACATGATCAGAAAAGCCTTGCGTTGGAGTGTTCGGTTGGGGCGATTTTGCCAAAATGTGCATAGGCCGCGGTGGTTGCAATGCGTCCGCGGGGTGTGCGTTGTAGAAAACCCTGCTGAATCAGGTAGGGCTCCAGCACATCTTCAATCGTGTCTTTGGCCTCGCCAATGGCGGCAGCCAGGTTATCCAGTCCTACTGGGCCACCATCGAATTTTTCCAAAATGGCCTCCAGTAGCTTGCGGTCCATCAGATCAAAACCCTCTTTATCGACTTCTAGCAGTGAGAGGGCCTGGTCAGCAACGGCCGCCGTGATGGCGCCATTGAATTTCACCTGGGCGAAGTCACGCACGCGGCGCAGCAGCCGATTGGCCACACGCGGTGTGCCGCGTGAACGTTTGGCGATTTCAAACGCACCAGCATCGTCAATCGTGGCCTGGAGCAGGCCTGAAGAGCGTTTCACGATCGTAGTCAGATCTTCAGCACTGTAAAACTCAAGGCGCGACACAATTCCGAAGCGATCACGCAGCGGATTGGTGAGCATGCCGGCCCGAGTGGTCGCACCCACAAGGGTGAAGGGCTGGATATCCAGCTTAATGGAGCGTGCTGCAGGGCCTTCGCCGATCATGATGTCGATCTGGTAGTCCTCCAGCGCGGGGTAGAGAATTTCCTCTACCACGGGACTCAGTCGATGGATTTCATCAATAAAGAGAACATCGTTGCGCTCCAGATTGGTGAGCAGCGCAGCCAGATCACCAGGCCGCTCCAACACGGGGCCAGAGGTCTGGCGCAGATTCACGCCCAGTTCGCGGGCCAGGATATGGGCCAGTGTGGTCTTGCCCAGGCCCGGGGGGCCAAACAGTAGCACGTGGTCTAAGGCCTCGGCCCGCTGGCGGGCTGCCTCGATAAAAAGCCCAAGCTGTTCACGCACCTTGTGCTGGCCGATGTAATCCGCCAGCCGTTGTGGCCGCAGGGCCCGCTCAATGGCCTCCTCGGCAGGTGTCTTGGCCTGGCCGGAAATCAGACGTTCCTCGTTCGATCCGGCGGCAAGGTCATCGTGTTCGATCATGGGGGTAGTTTACTTAGCCAGACTCTTTAGTGCCTGCTTGATGCCATCGGAAACCGAGGTGCCTGCCGCAATGCCCTTGGTGGCAGCCAGCGCCTCGCGCTCCGAGTAGCCCAGTGCCAACAGTGCATTCACGATGTCGGCAGTGCCTGATACCGCGGTGCTGACGGTGCCACCGATGGCGTCGGCAAGTCTTCCTTTCAGTTCCAGAATCAAGCGCTCGGCGGTTTTCTTGCCGATGCCGGGCACGCGGGTCAGCAGGCCCGCCTCCTGCATGGCCACGGCTTGGGTGAGTTGCTCCACAGACAAGCCCGAGAGCACGGCCAGTGCGATGCGCGGTCCTACGCCGCTGACTTTGATCAGTTCCTTGAATGCGCTGCGTTCTTCATGCGAGATGAATCCATAGAGCAGCTGCGCATCTTCGCGCACCACCATGTGGGTAAGCAGTGTGACCGGTTTACCAATTTCCGGCAGCTCGTAAAAACTGCTCATGGGCACATCGATCTCATAGCCCACGCCATGGGCATCGACCAGCACCTGCGGTGGGTGCTTGGCAATCAGCGTTCCAGAGATGCGGCCAATCATGATGGTCACTATTGTGGGGCAAGTTGCCCCGAGTCGGCGCGCGATAACGAATTAGCGGCGGCCACTGGCCTTGTCCACGGCGCTGCGATGGGCCTGCGTCTGCCACCAGGCCAGCGCGCAGGCCAGAGCATCGGCGGCATCTGCTCCGGGCGCCTTAGGGAGCGCCAAGAGCCGCTGAACCATTTTCTGCACCTGTTCCTTGGTGGCACGGCCAGAGCCCACGATGGATTGTTTGATTTTGAGTGGTGTGATTTCGTCGACTGGCAGTGCTGCCTGGGCAAGTGCGGCAATCGCGACACCTCGGGCCTGGCCGAGCGAGAGGGTGGACTTAGGATTCACATTCACAAAGACCCGTTCAATCACGGCATGATCGGGCCGGTAGTGTTCGATCAGTTCCTGCACGCCATGAAAGAGCTCCGCAAGACGCTCGGGCTCGGTGCCGGTGATATCGGGCCTGATCATGCCGCTGCCCTTGTATGCCACCCGTTGACCATCGATATCGATCACGCCGAAGCCGGTGCGGCGCAGGCCGGGGTCGATGCCGAGGATTCTCATTAATGCCTGAAATGCCGCATGCTGGTGAACACCATGGCGATGCCGCGCTCATTGGCGGCAGCGATCACTTCATCGTCGCGCACCGAGCCGCCGGGCTGGATCACGCAGGTGGCACCCGCATCGGCCACGGCATCCAGCCCATCGCGAAATGGGAAAAACGCATCGGACGCGACCGCCGAAGCTTTGAGCTCCAGCCCCGCATGTTGGGCCTTGATCGCGGCAATGCGCGCGGAATCGATACGACTCATTTGGCCTGCGCCCACACCCAGTGTCATGCCGCCGCCGCAAAACACGATTGCGTTGCTCTTGACCCAGGTGCAGACCTTCCAGGCAAAAAACAAATCCTGTAGCTGTTGCGCAGTAGGCTGAAGGGTGGTCACCACTTTGAGCTGCGCAGGGGTCAGCGTGTTGCGATCGGGGGTCTGCACCAGCAGGCCGCCACTCACACGTTTCAGGTCACGGCCAGAGGAGATCGCATCGTCTTCGCCAAGCGCGATTTTTAATAGCCGCAGATTGGCCTTGGTCGAAAACACCTTCAGGGCTTCATCGTCGAATTCGGGCGCGATGATGACTTCAGCAAACTGTTTGGAAATCTCTTGGGCTGCCGCACCAGTGAGTCGGCTGTTAAAGGCCAGAATGCCGCCAAAGGCGGAGGTGGGGTCGGTCTTGAAGGCTTTTTGGTAGGCGGTCAACGCATCCGCACCCAGGGCCACGCCGCAGGGGTTGGCATGTTTCACAATCACGCAGGCAGGCTCCGCAAAGCTGCGCACACAAGACCACGCTGCATCGGCATCGGCGATATTGTTGTACGAGAGTTCCTTGCCCTGCAGCTGGGTGTAGTTGGCCAGGGTGCCGGCCCGTGCCTGTGATTCTTTGTAAAACGCGGCACTCTGATGCGGATTTTCGCCATAGCGCATGGCCTGGACTTTGTTCACCTGCATGGTGAGTACCTGCGGATAGGGCGAGGCACTCTCTGGTGCGGGGGCCATGCAGCCCGCAGAGTTGGGGTCGCAGTCCACCGCATCCAGTGCATTGAGAAAATTGCTGATCGCACCATCGTAGTCGGCGGTGTGGGCAAAGACTTTCTTCGCAAGACGCTGGCGTGTGGGCCAGCCCAGGGTGTTGTCATTCGCATCCAATTCCGCGAGCAGATCCGCGTAGTCGCTGGGATCAACCACCACGGCCACACCATCGTGATTTTTAGCGCCTGCACGCAGCATGGCAGGCCCGCCGATATCAATGTTTTCAATCACATCTTCATAACTTGCGCCAGGCCGGGCCAGGGTCTCGCGAAAGGGATACAAGTTCACCACCAGCATGTCGATGGGCCCAAAGCCTGCAGCGTTTAAGGCCTGTAGGTGCTCTGGCAGATCACGCCTTGCAAGCAGTCCACCGTGCACAGCGGGATGCAGGGTCTTCACACGGCCATCCAGCATCTCGGGGAAACGCGTGATGTCTTCCACGGGAGTAACCTGCAATCCATTTTTTGCCAGCAGTGCAGCGGTGCCACCGGTAGAGAGCAGACTCACACCCCGGGCAGCAAGGGCCTGAGCGAATTCAAGAATCCCATTTTTATTGGACACACTGATTAGCGCGCGGCGAATGGCAATGCGGTTTGGGCGCGGTGAGGAGGCGACAGGCGCAACGTGGGACATCGGGGGCTCCGAATTTTAGAAGGGGTTGCTGGACTGATCGCTGGCATAGGGGCCGAGCTGATGCAGGGCGAGTTTTTTACGTAGTGTATTGCGGGTGATGCCCAGCGCTGCGGCAGCATGGCTGATATTGCCCCGACAGCGGACCATCACCACATCCAGCAGGGGCCGCTCGGCGGCCTGAATCACCATATCGTAGAGCGCATGTGGCGATTGACCATCCAGGGTTTTGAAATATTGATCTAAGGCCCGACGGATGGTGGCATCAATGCCCGAGTCTGGTGCTTCAGTGGGCAGGTTGGAGTCTGGCATCGGGTTGCTGGGAAAAGAAGTGTTCGATGGCCTTAAGCTGCGCTTCTGTGGAGTCAAGGCGGTTGAGAAAATCGCGAAATATTTTTGCTCCCGGCAGGCCCTTCAGATACCAGCCAATATGTTTGCGGGCAATGCGTACACCGGCGGTCTCGCCATAAAAGTTATAGTGATCAAGCAGATGATCGGTGAGCCATCGGGCAATCTCCGCTTCTGTGGGATCGGGCAGTAACACACGGGTTTCCAGATAGTGGGCGATTTGGCGAAAGATCCAGGGCCTGCCCTGGGCTGCTCTGCCGATCATCACGGCATCGGCGCCCGTGTAATTGATCACAGCCAGCGCCTTCTGGGGACTGTCGATATCGCCATTGGCAACAATTGGAATGCTGGCGCGCTGTTTCACCAAGGCGATGGTGTCGTATTCGGCCTGGCCCTGATACTTATCTGCCCGCGTGCGGCCATGAATGGTGATCATGGCCACACCAAGGTCTTCCACCATAGCGGCAATCTGCGGCGCATTGCGGTGCTCATGATCCCAGCCGGTACGCATTTTCAGCGTAACCGGGATGCCATCGGAGCCAACGGCCCGAATCACTGCCCTGACAATCTCGCGAATGAGGTCGGGCTGCTGCATCAGTGCCGAGCCTGCTGCGACATTGCAGACTTTTTTCGCCGGGCAGCCCATATTGATGTCGATGATCTGCGCGCCGCGATCCACGTTGAATCGTGCGGCCTGGGCCATCATGGCCGGGTCAGCACCTGCGATCTGCACGGCCTTGGGGGCGATTTCGCCATCGTGATTGATGCGTCGTGTGGTTTTATCCGTGGCCCAGAGCAGCGCATTGGAGGCCGCCATCTCACTCACCGCATAGCCTGCACCCAGGCGTTTGCAGAGCTGACGATAGGGCCGATCTGTCACGCCAGCCATCGGGGCAACAAAAACCCGATTCGGCAACACATGGGGGCCGATGGCAAGCGAGGTGTCAGGCACTGTGTCAGACACCGGTCTGGTGTCTGACAACTGATGTGTGAAGTCGGACATTTAACCGCCGTACATCAACACCTGGCCTAGCAGCCGCTTGGCGCCGGGAATGACGGCCACGCCACCGATGGCCCGCCGTACCCAGCCGGCAGTGGCCAGTGTGTCGGTGGCCTTGCGCACAGTCCAACGATCCGCCTTTCGCCTGTGGGCATAGTCTTGCAGTCGTTCAGCGATCGGACTTCCCCGTTGCAGAAGACAGGCAGCGAGTGTTTCAGCATCACGAAAACCGAGATTTAGTCCCTGGCCAGCAACCGGATGCAGGGCCTGGGCCGAGTTGCCGATCCAGACGGTGTCCTGTTCTGCGATCTTTTCTCGCCACTTCAGGCCCAAGGGGTAGCTGCCAGTGATCTCCACCTTGCAGATGCCCGGTACACGGCCTCCCATCACTTCATCGAGCATGCGGCATTGTGTGGACTGGCTGGCCTGGGCAAAGTCTTCAGCGCGGTGGGTCTCGCCACACCAGATGAGCGCATAGCGGTGCTTCAAGGGCAGCAGGGCCACGGCACCGTCGGCTGTGAAGCGTTCGTAGGCTGTAGCACCTGCACCCGTCTCTGTCTCGACCCAGCCCACCACTGCATGCTGGTGATAATCGCGCACGACCCGCATTCCATGGCCATCGTTGGCACGATCAGTGGCGTGATAAACGCCGCCTTCGGCAATCACCCGCATGGCGGGCTCAATCGCTGTAGGCCGCTCCTCAATGCTGGCGAAGGCCGCAATGCCATCAGCCCGCATGCGGTCGCGCAGAATGGTCAGCAGCCGTGAATAAGACACCAGGCCGCCAAGATCCGACACACCGACGTTATCGGTCTTGATTTCCATGGCGCCGAAGTGGCCCACAGAAGACACATGAATGTGTTGGATGCGCTCGGCCTGACAATCAATGCCCAGCTGTGCGAGCCGCACGAGCGTGCCGTGCGAGAGTGCGAGAATTCTTGGGTCATCGTCATGAGCAGGCTGTGCGGCCCTCAATGCTGGATCAATGAGTTCAATTGATGACGGTGTCCAGCCATATTTCACAAGAAAGAGCGCGGCCAGAATGCCCACCGGCCCCGCGCCTTGGATTCTTACCAATGGATCAGCCACGCATCAACCCCTCGATCTCATCGGCGTTCACGGGAACGCCGCGTGTCAGCAGCCGGGCACCCTCGGCGGTGACCAAGGCGTCGTCTTCAATTCGGATGCCGATATTCCAAAATTCTTGCGCAATATCGGCAGCGGGTCGGATGTAAAAACCGGGCTCAATCGTCATGACCATGCCCTGCGCAAGCGGCGTGTTCACATCGCCCACGTCATGCACGTCCAGGCCCAGAAAGTGGCCAGTGCGATGCATATAAAAACGTTTGTAATCGCCTGACTCAATCAGTCCATCAAGTGATTGGTTTTTTACGAGTTTGAGATCCATCATGCCCTGGGCCAGCACACGCACGGCAGCATCATGGGGTTCGGAAAAAGCAGCACCGGGTCGCGTGGCGGCAATGGCGGCCTCCTGTGCAGCTACCACCACATCGTAGACCGCACGCTGTGCGCCACTGAATTTGCCGCTGGCAGGATAAGTCCGCGTGATGTCGGAGGCATAGCCATCGAGCTCACAGCCGGCATCGATCAGCACCAGTTCAGCGTCGCGGATTCTTCGGCTGCCCGCCCGATGGTGCAGGATGCAGCTGTGGGGCCCACTGGCCACAATGCTGCCGTAGGCCACCGATTGCGCACCCGCAGCACGGAAGTGATGCAGCAGCTCGGCCTCGATTTCGAATTCATGGTGGCCGGGAGTGGTGAAGCGCATGGCACGCCGATGGGCCTGAGCCGAGATATCGGCGGCCCGCTGCATGGTGGCGACCTCAAAATTGTCTTTGATCAGGCGCTGACGCGCAATCGCCTGGCTGATATCCACAATGCGATCCGGTGCGTTTACGCCCGCCCGGCCTTTGGCCCTTAGGGCATTGAGCCAATGACGCAGTTTTTCATCAAGCTCGGCGTGAATGCCCATATGGGCATAAAACGCGGGCATGTTGGCCGCCAGTTCAATGATGGTGTCATCAAGTGATTCAATGCTGATGGCGCGATCCATATGGAAGCGCTCTGCCGCGCGCTGCGGCCCCACGCGAACACCATCCCAGATCTCGCGCTCGGGGTCCCGGGGCCGACAGGCCAAGATGCTTTCTGATTCACCCTTGGCATCCACACGCATGATCCACCAGGCATCGGGCTCGGGAAAGCCAGTCATGTAGAGAAAATCGCTGTGGCTGCGAAATGGAAATGGATTGTCGCGATTGCGGATGATTTCTTCGCCTGCGCAGAGCACGACAACGCCACCGCCCTGCGCCGCTATCCATGCGGCCAGGCATTCCCGGCGGCGTAGATGCTGATCGCCATGCGGGGGCAGCAGGACTTCCTCGGGCCGCAGTTCTGCGGGCAATTGACTCAGGAAGTCGTCGTTGAATCTGGGCTCCGGTCCATTCATATCTTTTAAAAAATAATTGTTCTGCCTATGTTTGATTTAGCTGAGCAAGCCGCTCTGGCGTCCCCACATCGCACCACAGCCCGCGATAGTGGCTGCCGGTGCAGCGGCCCTCGGCCACCGCCCGATGCAGCAGGGGAGCAAGTGCGGCCCGCTCGCCAGGGGCAATGCTGGCAAACAACTTAGGATCATAGACCCCAATGCCGGAAAAGGTCAGGCTGCCATGCTCGGGCCGTCCAGTCACCCGCGCGGGCTGGCCATGGACCGCCGGCGCCAGACCAAAATCGCCCTGGGCATGATGGCTGGGGTTATCGACAAGGATCAGATGGCAGCGCGGGCGCTGCAGGGAATTGGAAGCGGCGGTGCTCGCTCGCATCCACTCGCCCGCGATTTCAAGGGCCTGGGCCATGGGCCAGTCGGTGAAGATGTCTGCATTGACGACAAGAAAAGGGCTTGGATTGTGCTGGCCACGATCATCAATCCAGGGCTGGGCCGCGGCGATGCCGCCCCCGGTCTCCAGTGCGCCCACCGGCTCCTGGGAGTAGCGTACCTTCACGCCAAACCGATCACCGTTGCCGATATGTTGACGGATCTGGTCTCCCAGGTGCGCCAGATTGATCACAATCTGTGTGATGCCGGCATTGGAGATGGCCTGCAGATGCCAATCAATCAGCGGTCTGCCCTTTACGCGCAGCAGGGGCTTTGGCGTGGTGTCGGTCAGTGGCCGCATGCGCTCGCCACGGCCAGCAGCCAGCACCATCGCGTGCATGATGGGTCGTGTTGCCATCAGGCGCAGCGCTCCAGCAGTTTTGCAAGCGGACCAAGGCCCTGATAGCGCCGCGCAACCCCCATTGCGTAGCGCATCACCAAGGGCAGGTCTTTCAGATAATTATCTTTGCCATCACGGTAGTGCAGGCGCGCAAAGATGCCCAATACCTTCAGGTGTCGCTGTAGACCCATCCATTCAAAATCGCGCCAGAAATCCGCGAAATCCTTGGCCACGGGCAGCCCCGCCTGGCGAGCATGCTCCCAGTAGCCGATTGCCCAGTCGATTTGTGTTTCTTCAGTCCACTCCACATAGGCGTCGCGCAGCAAGGAGACCAGGTCATAGGTGATGGGTCCAATCACAGCATCCTGAAAATCCAGCACACCGGGGTTGTTCTTGCCCGTGACCATGAGGTTGCGGCTGTGATAATCACGATGCACGATCACCACGGGCTGACTCAGGCAACGCGCCGCGATGAGATCGTAAATGGCAAAGAGTTGCTCTCTCTCGGTAGGACCAAGAGCAATGGTCCTGTGGCGCCCCAGATACCATTCATCAAATAGACGCATCTCTTGCATGAGTCGGCCTTGATCGTAGGGCGCAAGCGCAGCAACTGCTGTCTGATTTTCAGGCGCAAGGCTGAAGGTCTGCAGCCGGATCAGGGCCTGGCAGGCATCGCGATAAAGATTGGCGCAGGCATGGGGCGCATGGCCCAGACCTGAGAGTGCCTGGGCATAAGTGGTGTTGCCCAGATCAGCACACAGCAAAAACCCCTGTTCGAGGTCTTGGTGCCAGATGGTTGGCACGTGCAGGCCTGCCGCAAGCAGCAACTTGTCGATGGCGACAAAAGGCTGGATGTTTTCTTTTTCCGGCGGGGCATCCATCAGGATCAGGTGATCGGGCTGGCCCTGGTACGCGCCGTCGATGCGGAAATAACGGCGAAAAGAGGCATCGCTTGAGGCTGGGCGAAGCGTCTCGGGTGCGAGTGCCCAGCCGAGTTCCCCAAGCCGGGGGGCCTGATCTTCGATCCAGCGGAGGGCCTGCGCTAGGCGGGCATCGGGCATTGCATTCATGAGGTTGTCAGGGGGAGGGCCTACCTATAATAGGGCATGCATTTTTTCGGGACCGTCACGCTGCGGATGGACCGCGTCGTGACGCCGGTGCCGACGCGTTTTCTTCGCCTATGGCATTGCTTCGTTGGGCTGGCTGTCGGCTGCATGGGCAGTGCCGCCTGGGCCTTTTTCCCGATTGGGAGTTGCCCGCATACCGAGGCATCTCCACAACCCGTTTTGCTTGCTCAGGCAGGGCCGGCGCAGGGCGATGCGGCCATGCCCAGAATCGCATTGGCTGATGGGGTGAGTCCGCCATTTGGCGTGAAGTTCGATCCGATCCTGAATCTTGAACCCTCCTCAACCAGTGACACGCCGATCTACATTTTTGGCCAGGACATTTCCGGCCAGACCGATGATCTGATGGAGTCGCGGGGAACTGCAGAATTTCGCAAGCTGGGACTCTTTATTAAAGGCGATCTGATTCGCCACGATCTGGTCAACGATGAGTTGTTTGCAGAAGGCAATGTGAAGCTCTTTCGCGAGGGCGAGTACTTCGAGGGCCCACGTCTGCGTCTCAAGCTCGGCATTACCCAGGGCTTTTTCGATCAGGTGACTTATCAGCTGGTGTCCACGGGGGGCAGGGGTACTGCCGCCCAGGCCGAGTTTATTCAGCCACTTGAGACCCGCTTCAAGCAGGCCACCTACACCACCTGCCCGCGCGATCGTCCGGCCTGGGAGTTGCGCATGGGCGAGATGCTGATTGATCAGGTCCGAGAGGTGGGCGTGACCAAATCCGCAACCCTGTATTGGGGCAATATGCCGATCGTGCCCTTCGGCAATTCATCGTTTTCAATCGGTGAGGGCCGCAAGTCCGGCTTTCTGCCGCCTTCTTACACCACGTCAACCCGGCTGGGCCTGGATGTGCGTGTGCCCTATTACTGGAATATCGCGCCTCAGCACGACATGACGCTTTATCCGCGTCTGATCACCAAACGGGGCGTGCAGCTGGGCAATGAGTTTCGTTTTCTGCGTCCCAATGCCGCAGGTACGGTCGCCTTTGAGGTGTTGCCCGATGATATGGTGACCAAGACCACGCGGCAGTTCGGCTCTGTGATCACCACGCTGCGTCCGACGAACAACGTCACCTTGGGTCTGAATGTGCAACGTGCCTCGGACGATAACTATTTCTCCGATCTGGGTAACTCCCTGCTGGTTTCTGCCCAGCGTCTGCTCCCTGGATCGCTCACCATGAGTGCTGCGGTGGCGGGCTGGAGTGTGAGGGCCGAGGCGCAGGAATTCCAATTGCTGCAGGATAGGGCCGCACCCCTGATCCAGCCCTATAGCCTCGCCCCCAAGATCACGGCTTCCCGCAGTCATCGTGCTGCCCGTGATCGGGATGAACTTCCTCTGGATTGGAATGTCTCGGGAGAAGTGGCTTCTTTTCGACATCCCACCATGGCAGAGGGCGAGCGTGTTGTTGGCACAGGCGCTGTGTCGTGGCGGCATTTTCAAGATGGTTTCAACATCACGCCAAAGCTGTCCTTGCATGCAACCCATTATGCTCAGAGCCTGGAGGGGAGCCAGGCACTCACGGCCGAGAAATACCTGAATGCCCCGCTAGGCATCTACACCAACAATGTGGGCGTCACGGCCACATCCTATACCCGGGTATTGCCGACATTTTCTACTGATGTGTCCACCACCTTGGAGCGGCCCCTGAAGCTTGGCAACACTGGGTTGGAGCAGACACTTGAGCCACGCATCACCTATGCCTATACACCCTATAAAGATCAGTCAACCTATCCGGTTTTTGATACGGGCTCACCCACGCTGAACTTTGCGCAGCTTTTTTCCGATCAGGCATTCAATGGACACGATCGAGTGGCGGATTTGAATCAGGTCACTGCTGGTGTGACATCGCGCTTCATTGAGGACCAAGGTGGAGCAGAGCGGCTGCGTGCTGCGGTTGGCCAGCGTTTTTATTTTGCCGATCAGCGCGTGATCTTGCCGGGTGGCACGGCCCGGACCGACCGGCGATCAGACTTGATGGGACAGGTCTCGGCCCGTCCGAGAAAAGACCTCACCATTGATTCCTTGGCCCGATATACGCCGGCGTCCTCTCAGTGGCAGAGCCTCTCGATTGTCAGCCGCTTCAACCCCAAACCTGCCAACACCCTGAGCGTGGCCTATCGATTTGTGCGTGAGTCATCCAACACGGTGGATTTCGCCTTTCAATGGCCGGTTGCCCGTCACTGGTATGCGGTGGGCCGCTACCAGCAGGCCCTGCGCAATGTGGGCGGTACACAGAATAATTTAAATCCGGGGCTGGTCGAGGCCCTTGCCGGATTCGAGTACGATGGCGGCTGCTGGGTTGGACGCGTTGTGGCCCAGCAATATACTGCCAGCGCTAGCCAGCGGAACACGACCATCTTTTTCCAGATTGAGTTAAATGGTCTGGCCCGGGTGGGCACGGATCCCATGGCAGCGCTGAGGCGGAATATTCCGAACTACCAGATGATCAATCAGATCACGCCCCTGCCATCCAAATTTGATAACTTCCAGTAATGTCAGTGCAAGCAAATCGACCGCATTTTTTTGATCTTTCCCGCCTGGGGTTTCCCGTGGCGACTGTGCTGCTGGCGGTGGTGGCGGGACTGATGTCGTTGCCGCTTGGCGCCCAGCAGATTGCTCAGTTGAAGCCCCCTGCTCAGGCCAAGCCAGCTGCGCAAACAAAATCAACGCCGTCAACCAAAGCAGCCCCTGCCCCTATCCTTACCCCTGAGGCGAAGACGCCTTCGCAGCCTGCTGATACTGCGCAATCACAATCCTCCAAGCTGGTTGATCGGGTCGTGGCTATTGTGAATCGGGAGATCATCACGGCCAGTGAACTGGCACGGCGCGAGAAACAGTTTCTTGCCAATCTGAAGCGGCAGGGCGCAGAGATGCCGAACCCATCGCTGCTGCGCGAACAGCTCCTTGAGCGCATGATTACGGATCGGGCCATGTTGCAGATGGCACGTGAGACTGGTGTTCGGGTAGATGAGGTGACTCTGGATCGCAGTATCTCCAGAATCGCAGAGCAAAATGGCCTTTCGGTGAGCGGACTGCGCAATCAGCTGGAGTCGGAGGGCATTTCCTTTGCCGGATTTCGGCAGGACATTCGCGAGGAAATTATTCTGACCCGGCTGCGAGAGCGCGAGGTTGACAATAAACTGCAGATCACCGAGGCCGAGATTGATACTTTCTTAGCGGCCCAGGGCCAGTCTCTGCAGCGCGTGGACGAGCTGAAAGTTGCACAGATTCTGGTGAGGCTTCCCGAGCAGGCCAGCCGTGAGGCGGTCGCGGAGGCCGATGCCCGTGTGAAGAAGATTCTGGAGCTCACACGCTCACCACGGACTTTTGCCAGCATCGCTCAGGAATTTTCTGATGCACCGGATCGTGATCAGGGCGGCAGCCTGGGATGGCGCACTCGTGATCGGCTGCCCGCATTGTTTCTTGATGCGGTGGCGAACTTAAAGCCGGGCGAGATCAGCAAGCCCCTGCGCAGCCCCAATGGCTTTCATATTCTGCAGCTCGAAGACAGACGTTCCGGCCTGCGCACACAGGAAGTCGCTGTGCACCGTGCGCGGCATATCCTGATTCGGATCGATGCGCAGGTCAACGAAGAGCAGGCCCGCAGGCGATTGCTGGATATCCGCAGGCGCATTGAGCTTGGCGCGGATTTTGGCCAGATGGCCCGAGACTATTCTCAGGATGTTGGCTCCGCACCAAGGGGTGGTGAGCTGGACTGGGCCTATCCGGGAGACACCGTGCCCGAGTTTGAGCGCGCCATGTTTGCTTTGAATCCCGGCCAGATCAGCGATCCAGTGCGCTCAGTCTTTGGTGTGCACCTGATTCAGCTGCTGGAGCGCAAGCGTGAGCCGCTCACCGAGCAGCGTCTGCGCACGGCAGCCCGCATCGCCCTGCGCGAGGAAAAGCTCGCCGAGGCAACGGCCGAGTGGGCACGCGAGGTCCGCGCCAATGCCTATGTCGAAATCAAACGCGACGAGCGCTGAGCCACACGTTGCCCGCAAGCGGTTTGGGCAGAACTTCCTGCATGACCCTGGCCTGATTGCACGCATCATTGATGCAATTGGCCCCCAGCCGAGTGATCGGTTGGTGGAGATTGGCCCCGGCCAGGCCGCGATCACGGCACCTCTGATCGCCGCAGCGGGCCATGTTCATGCCATCGAGATTGACCGAGATCTGGCGGCAAGGCTGCATGAACGATTTACATCGGCGCAACTCACCATTGATCAGCAAGATGTACTGCGGGTGGATTTCCATGGGCTGTCTGCGCGTCTGGGTGGAAAGCTACGAATCGTGGGCAATCTGCCTTACAACATTTCCAGTCCTATTCTGTTTCATCTGTTGGACGCCGCCGATGTGATTGTTGATCAGCATGTCATGCTGCAAAAGGAAGTGGTCGATCGCATGGTGGCGGATTGCGGATCGAAGATTTATGGCAGGTTGTCAGTGATGCTGCAGGCCCGCTACCGCATGGTGCGTTGCCTGTTAGTGCCGCCGGGCGCTTTTCATCCTGCGCCTAAAGTGGACTCCGCAGTGATCCGTATGGTGCCGCTCGCGACGGATCAGGTGCGGGTAAACGACTGGCCGATTTTTTCCGCCGTGGTGGCACTGGCGTTTTCTCAACGCCGCAAGATGTTACGCAATACCCTTGCGGGCTATGCAGATGCGTTGGATTGGCAGTCGCTGGGCATCTCCCCCACCCAACGGGCCGAGGAAGTCTCGGTGGAAAAATTTATCGCGCTGGCCAATTACGTGGCCAGCCTGCCATCTGCCTCAGAAGGTGGGCAGCGTATCGAGCCGGGCCTTGCGTAGCACCGATTTGCCTTCTTCATAGTTCGGCAGGATCTCGGCCACCTCATCCCAGAAGCTCTTGCTGTGATCCATGGTGTAGGTGTGCGCCAACTCGTGGGCGATCACATAGTCGATCACTTCCTGGCTGAAATGAATCAGCCGCCAGTTCAGCCGGATATGACCATCCTCGGTGCAGCTGCCCCAGCGGCCGCGGGCATTGCTCAGACTGAACTTAGAGAAAGCACGGCCCGACTGATTGCTGATGGCTTTCAGTCTTGTTGCGAACAATGTTTTGGCTTGACCCTGGAGCCAGGCGTGGACGGTATCGCGAATCTGTTCCATGGTGGCCTCGGCGGGAAGTGCCAACTGAAGCTCACGGCGAAAATCATCCCACTGGGTCTGCCTGAGGGCAGGCGCGATCATCAGCGTGAGTGGTTTGCCCAGATAGTGCAGTGATGCGCCATGGGCCCATTGACGCTCTGGCACGAGCCGATGCTGTTCGCTTTGATGCCACTCCGCAAGGCGTGCCAGCAGCCACTTTGATTTTTCCTGCAGGATGTATTCGATGTCGCTGATGGGTACCCAGCGCGGCGCATTGACCTGGATCATGCCCTGACCAATCGACATGCCCACGGTCTTGCGGCGTGTGCGTTTCAATAACCAGGGCACTGCATGGCCCTGCAGTGCAACAGTGCGATGCTTTTTGCCAGTGCGGTTGGGTGGAAGCGATGGCGCCTTGGGGTCGGCGGTAGTGGATCCGCCGGTGGAGGGTGACTGTTGTGCCGACGGTGGGGTGTCCGCCGAGCCGAAGGGCAAGAGAAACTGCTCAAGCAGTGTCATGCGTGGCCTTTATGAGGTCGCTCAGGGCTGATGCGCTGCATTTCTTGGCTGATCCAGGATTCGACTTTCACCATCAGGGTAGTCGCATCTTCGTTTTCAGGCAAGAGGGGTGGTCCGAATGAGACCGTGATCATGCCCGGTTTCTTGATGAATGATTTTCTGGGCCAAAGATCGCCGGAGTTCATGGCGATCGGGATGACTGGAACACCGGTGGCCACCGCAAGCCGTGTGCCTCCGGTCTTGTAGCGTCGATGATGGCCCGGTAACACGCGGGTGCCTTCAGGAAAAAAAACAATCCAGCGATGATCTTCAAACAGCACTTTCTTACTTTGCGTCAGGATCTGATCCAGCGCCTGATTGCCTTTGTTACGGTTGATGGCAATCATGCGTAGCAGGCCGATGCCCCAGCCGAAAAACGGCACCCATAGCAGTTCCCTTTTGAACACAAAACAAAGCGGCTTACTGAGAAATGCGGGATAAAAAAAGGTTTCCCATGCAGACTCGTGTTTGGAGAGCAGAATGGCCGGGCCATCGGGGAGGTGTTCCTTGCCGATCACGCGATACCGGATGCCCAGAATCACACGTGCAGCCCAGATCATCATTGCGGGCCAGCGCATGGCCAGTCGATAGCGCGGCACATACGGAAGAAAAGGGCCGACGATCAGAAACAGCGTGGCCCAGAAGGCAAGCGAGACGACCTGGAAGAACAGAAAAATAATGGCGCGGATCGCGGACATCAGTGGCCTTGACGATCCTGTGCCTTGAGCAGATGCGTCACTACCTCGGCAAGGTCTGCAGCAATCCGCACACCAGCGGGCAATGCCTTGTCGGGTTCCTGTGCGGCGGCCTTCAGGGTCCGCTCACCCTTGCCGGTCCTCACCAACCAGAGATCACACTGCACGGCAGCGCCCGCCTGAAGATCGCGCAATGAGTCGCCTACTGTGGGCACGCCCTTCAGTTCTCGGCTATACCGCGTGGCGATATCCCGCATCAAGCCGGGTGCGGGCTTTCGGCACTGACAGTTACTGCTGTTGGTGTGTGGGCAGAAAAAGATGCCATCGATTCTTCCGCCGGCTTCCGCCACCGCCTGAACCATTTTGTTATGTATGGCATGAAGCGTGCTGATATCAAAAAGTCCCCGCTCAATGCCAGACTGATTGGTCGCCACCGCAACCGCCCAGCCCGCATGTGTAAGTCTTGCGATGGACTCCAGGCTGCCGGGAATCGCTTGCCACTCATCTGGGTTTTTGATGTAGTTATCGCTATCGAAGTTGATCACGCCATCCCGATCCAGAATGATCAGGGGTGCGGAGGATGAGAGCTGCAGCATGATGGGTGCGGTTCCTCAGGCGGCCAGTCGGGAAAGATCGCCCACCTGATTCATGGCGCGGTGGAGCGCATCTAGCAATGCGAGCCGGTTGGCGCGAAGCGCAGGATCTTCAGCATTGACCATGACCTGATCGAAAAATGCATCTACAGGGGTTTTGAGTGCGGACAGGCTGGCCAGTGCTTCGGCATAGTGGCCCTGCGCCACAGCGGATTGGGCCTTTGGGGCGATGGCCGATAGTGTTTCGGCCAGTGCTTTTTCCGCAACCTCTACTAGCAGGTTTTCCTGTAGAGCATGCTGAGCAGACTCCGATTTTTTCAAAATATTGCTGATGCGTTTATTGGCCGAGCACAGCGATGCCGCCTCCGCCTGTTGCATGAATTGCCTGAGTGCATCCAAGCGTTGCGGAATCTGATTGAGCTGATGGGGGCACTGGGCGAGTACGGCCTCGATGGCCTCCACACTGTGACCATGTTCCTTCATGAAGGCACGTAGACGGTCATGCACAAAGGTTTCAATTGCTGCAAGATCAGGCTGAACCGAGGGGATACCGGCAAAGCATGCGGCTGCATCGCGCAGCAGCTCATCAAGCTTCAGTGGCAGGTTGTTTTCGATCAGGATGCGAATCATGCCCAGGGCATGTCGACGCAGGGCGAATGGGTCCTTATCACCAGTGGGGGCCAGCCCGATGCCCCAGATGCCCACCAGGGTCTCGAGTTTGTCGGCGAGCGCCAAGGCGGTGCCAGTGTGGTTAGAAGGGAGACTGTCACCCGAGAAGCGTGGGTGATAGTGGCCTTCGATTGCGAGTGCAACTTCCTCCGGCTCACGATCATGTCGTGCGTAATAGGTGCCGATCACACCCTGCAGTTCCGGGAACTCGCCGACCATATCGGTGAGCAGATCGGCCTTGGCCAGCATTGCGGCCCGCTCGGCTTGTTCAGGTTGAGCACCCACGGCCGGCGCCCATTGCTTGGCCAGACGTGCCAGCCGCTCAATGCGTTGGCGCTGATCGCCGATCTTGTTGTGATACACGACTGATGAGAGCCCATCAATGCGCGATGCCAGCGGTTTTTTTCGATCCTGATCGAAGAAAAATTTTGCATCTGAGAGCCGGGCCCGCAGCACACGCTCATTGCCCGAGGTGACCACCTTCGGATCTTTCGATGTGATATTCGAGACCAACAGAAAGCGGTGAATGAGTTTTCCGCTGCGATCTGTGAGTGCGAAATATTTCTGGTTCTGTTGCATGGTCAGAATCAGACACTCCTGAGGCACAGCCAGAAAAGCCTGATCAAACTCACCTTGCAGCACCACAGGCCATTCGACCAGGCTCGTGACCTCATCGAGTAGCCCATCGGGCATGACCGGTACATCGGGCGCTGCCTGTTGTTGCAGCGCCTGCACGATGCGTGCACGGCGCGCCTCAAATGAGGCGATCACCCGGCCTTCGGTTTCCAGTGTCTCGGCATAGCGATCCGCATGGGCCACGCGGATCGAGCCCTGCGCATGGAAGCGATGACCTTGCGTGGTGTTACCAGATTGCAGGCCCAGGGCGTTGATGCAAAGCACCTGATCTCCATGCAGGGCCAAGAGGCCATGGGCGGGCCGCACAAATTTTACCGTCTGGCCATCGCCACGTTGGTAGCTCATCACCTTTGGGATCGGCAGCCGATCCAGCGCCTCCAGCAGTGCCGCCTGGGCGGATTCTGCAAGGGCCAATCCTTTGGCAGTGAAGTTGGTGAAAAGCTGCTCCTGTTTGCCGTCGCTTGCGCATTCCAGGTCGGCAAGCTGAAGATCCTTGCCCAGCGCAATGCCTAAAGCAGCGAGTTTTTTTATGAGTGGTGGTGTTGCCGCCCCGCTGGCATCGAGTGCCACCGACACTGGCAACAATTTCTCACGGCGTTGACGATCGGGCGCCTGCGCCAAGACATGGCTGACGTGCACGGCGAGCCGACGGGGGCTGGCATAGCTGGTGATCACAGCGCCCGGGCCACAGAGTCCGTCTTTGGCCAGGCGATCAGCGATGGCATTGGCAAATGCCTCGCCCAGCCGCTTCAGTGCTTTAGGCGGCAGTTCCTCAGTCAGCAGTTCAATCAGAAGGGGGGAAGTCATCTTGTGGCTTATTTTTTGTGCAGCATGGGAAAGCCCAGCTTCTCTCGCGACGCGACATAGGCCTGAGCAACTGTGCGTGAGAGATTACGGATGCGGCCAATGTACTGTGCACGCTCGGTCACCGAGATCGCGCCGCGGGCATCCAGCAGGTTGAAGGTGTGGGCCGCCTTCAGGATCTGTTCATAGGCGGGCAGGGCCAGGCCGGTTTCTAAGAGCCGCTTGGCATCGGATTCATGTTCACCAAATCGCGCAAACAGCACTGGCACATTGCTGTGTTCAAAGTTGTAAGTGGACTGCTCGACTTCATTCTGGTGATAAACATCGCCATAAGTGAGCTTTCGCGTAACGCCATTTTCCTGCCATTCGGTCCAAACCAAATCGAATACATTCTCAACGCCTTGCAGATACATTGCGAGTCGCTCAATCCCATAAGTGATCTCGCCGGTGATGGGCGCACAGTCTAGCCCGCCCACTTGTTGAAAGTAGGTGAACTGCGTGACCTCCATGCCGTTGAGCCAGACCTCCCATCCCAGGCCCCATGCGCCGAGCGTGGGGTTCTCCCAGTCGTCTTCGACGAATCGGACATCGTTGATTTCCGGATCAATACCAAGCGCACGCAGTGATCCGAGATAGAGCTCCAGAATATTTTCTGGCGAGGGTTTGAGCACCACTTGATATTGATAGTAGTGCTGCAGTCGATTGGGATTTTCGCCATAGCGGCCATCTTTTGGCCGACGGGAGGGCTGCACATAGGCAGCACGCCACGGTTCTGGCCCCAAGGCCCGCAGAAAAGTCGCAGTATGGGAAGTGCCCGCACCGACCTCAAGATCGATGGGCTGCAGCAGCGCGCATCCCTGCGCATCCCAGTAGTTCTGCAGGGTCAAAATAATATGTTGAAAGCTTGGCATGAGCTTGATTCTAGCCGAGGCGGTGGATTGCCACGTCGGCCTTCGGCCTCCTCGCAATGACGACCATAATCGTCATCGCGAGGGGCCAGAGGCCCCGAGGCGATCCATCGAAGTACAACTAGACCCGTCGCAGTCTAAATCGTCCTATCAATTGAATCATCACCAGGACGATCGATACCAACAGAATCGGCAGGTTGCCCCATCGGGCATAGGGAGTAATGCCCTGCATGCCCTGTACCTGAGTGAACAGCAGGCCGGGGCTGCCAAAAGCAATCTGATCGGTAATCCTGCCGTAGTGATCAATGGCGGCGGTTGCGCCGGTGTTGGTGGCGCGGATCATCGGCCGCCCTGTTTCTATCGCACGCATGCGTGCAATCGAGAGATGCTGCGATAGGGCAATGGTGTTGCCAAACCATGCGAGATTGCTGATGTTGAGCAGAATGGTTGGATGCTGATCTTCTTTCAGACCGGGAGAGAGCGGGCGGATAATCTCCTCTCCAAAAAGATCCTCAAAACAAATGTTGACGCCAATACGCTGATCGCGCACGGTGATTGGCATCTGAACGGGCAAGCCGCGCTGAAAATCGCCTAGGGGCATGTTCATCATGTCGACAAACCAGCGAAATCCGAGTGGAATGAATTCGCCAAAGGGCACCAGGTGATGCTTGTCATAGCGGCCCGAGAATTCGCCCGGGGGCGTGGACTCATGGATTGCAATCAAGCTGTTGCGGTAGCCATCGGCATCGCGTAGGGGAAGGCCGAGCATCACGCTTGATCCCCCGGCCAGGGTGAGTCGGTGAAAGGCCTCCCGGGTCTGGATCGGTGTCAGATCCCACGGTCGCACGAGCGCTGTTTCTGGAAATACGATGAGTTGCGCGCCGCCTGGCCCCGATGCGGGCCGCGCGATTTCCAGGTGGGTCAGCAGGGCCTGGGCCTCACGTGCCGGATCGAATTTCATTGATTGCGCAATAGCACCCTGCACCAGTGCAACCTTTAGTGGTGCGCCTACTGGCTGCGTGAATGCATGCTGTTGTAGTAGGAAGCCCGATGTAAGCGTGATCACTATTCCTATGAATGCTGTCCATCGGCGATGACGAATAGATTGCGCGGCCCACATCAAGGTCAGGGCCATGAGAAAGCCGACGCCATAGACACCGACCAGCGGCGCAAATCCCACGAGTGGGGTATCAATCGCCAGATAGCCCAGCGAGAGCCAAGGAAAACCGGTGAACAGTGTGCCGCGCAACCACTCCATGAGCGTGACCACACCCGCAACCACCAAGGGGGTGGCGCTTTGATGAAGGCGTAGCTTTATCCAGCGGCAGATGGCCAGTGCGCCGATGGCATAGAGCGCCACATAGCTTGCCAGCAAGAGCGTGGCGATGGCTGAGAGCCATGCCGGCATACCGCCGTAGTCGTGCAGGCTGATATAGATCCAGTGCAGGCCCCCCGTGTAGGCGAGCACCGCCGCCAAGGCGGCCAGTCGCATCATTTGGTCTGTGGCCCGGCAGGAATTTGTTGAACAATCAGGACATGGACCTGACGCGCATCGGCACGCTGCACTTCAAAGCGGAATCCCTCGATGTCGATTTGTTCTCCCCGATGGGGCATCCGGCCAAAGTGATCGGTCACAAACCCTCCGATGGTGTCGACCTGATCATCGGCAAGAGTGCAGGAAAAAGCCTTATTGAATTGTTCCAGTGGTGTCAGGGCCCGCACACGGAATCGGCCGGGCTGGCGGGGCATGGCCACGATGTTGTCGTCGTCTTCTTCGATGTCGTGTTCATCCTCGATATCGCCCACAATCTGCTCAAGCACATCCTCGATAGTGATCATGCCAGCGACACCACCGTATTCATCCACAACAATGGCGATGTGATTCCGATTGACACGAAAATCACGCAGCATCACGTTGAGTCGTTTTGACTCGGGAACGAACACGGCTGGCCGCAGCATGCCGCGCAGATCGTCTTCATGCTGGGCCAGGCACTTGAGCAGGTCCTTGGCCAGCAGGATTCCGATAATGTTGTCACGTTTGCCCTCCATCACGGGGAAACGTGAGTGGGCCGTGGCGACGACAGTGTCGAGTATTTTCTCCAGCGGGTCTTCGATGTCGATGACATCCATCTGGGAGCGGGGAATCATCAGATCGCGGACCTGGAGATCAGCCACCTGCATCACCCCCTCCATCATGGAGACGGCGTCGGCATCGATCACGGCGTGCTCTTGAGCCTCGCGGAGCTGCTCGATCAGGTCTTCTTTGTCATCGGCCCGACGAAACAGCCGCGCCATGAAACGCTCTAGATGTGATTTGAAGCCTGTATTCCCGTTGTCGGGCTGTCGATCACTCATGCAATGCAATGAGAGTTAAGGGGATGATATGTTGCCATAAGCCCGCCTGGGGACGGGTAAAAATCAGCCCGTAGGCTGGGAATAGGGATTATTGATGCGAAAGCGCCGCAGTATCGCGGCCTCCAGCGCTTCCATCTGATCTGCCTCGATGTCATCAAGATGATCCATACCGCAAGCGTGCAGCGTGCCATGCACCACCAAGTGTGCAAGATGGTGATCCAGAGGTCTGCGCTGCGTCTTGGCCTCGGCCTTGGCCACGGGTAGGCAGATCACCAGATCGGCCTGAACATCGGGGGTGCCTGCATAGGGAAAGGTCAATATATTAGTGGCGTAGTCCTTGCTGCGGAATTCGCGATTTAACCGTTGGCCCTCGGCCCGACCCACGGCCACAACCGAGATGTTGGCGTTGGTGCAATCGGCGGGCAGGCTTGCGCTTACCAGTCGCCTGAGTCGCGGTCGTGAGAGCGGCCAATCCGGTGCCCTTACTCCCTGGCCAAACAATAAGGTGAGGGTCAGTGCTGGCACTTAGATGAGTTCTCCGCGCAGCGAATGGGGGTAGGCCTGGACAATTTTGACTTCTAGCATTTCGCCAATCAGTCGCGGATGGGAAGCGGCCTGGGCAGCGAAATTCACCACACGATTGTTTTCCGTGCGGCCCTGAAGGTCCTGCGGGTCTTTTCGCGAGGGACCTTCGACCAGGATGGTCTGTATGCTTCCCACCATCGCTTTGCTGATGCTGGTGGCATTGGCCTCGATGGTGGCCTGTAGCTCCTGCAGCCGCTTTAACTTCAGATCCTTTGGCGTGTCGTCAGCAAGATCGGCAGCCGGTGTGCCGGGTCGGGCGCTATAGATAAAACTAAACGAGGTATCAAAACCTATCTCTTCCACGAGTCGCATCGTGGCCCGGAAATCGGTCTCGGCCTCACCGGGAAAGCCGATGATGATGTCGGTCGAAAGCGATATGTTTGGCCGTACTTTGCGCAGCCGCCGGATGATGGATTTGTATTCGATGGCGGTGTAGCCGCGCTTCATGGCCGCAAGAATCCGATCTGAGCCTGATTGCACCGGCAGATGAACATGATCCACCAGTTTGGGCAAACGGCCATAGGCATCAATGAGCCGCTGACTGAACTCCTTTGGGTGTGAGGTGGTGTAGCGGATGCGCTCGATGCCGTCGATTTCGCTGACCAATTCCAGCAAGGTGGTGAAGTCGACTTTCTCCGATTCGGGTTCGGTCTTATCCAGCGCGCCGAGATAAGCATTGACGTTCTGGCCAAGCAGGGTGACTTCACGCACGCCCTCGGCGGCGAGTTCCGAGATCTCCGCAATGACATCTTCCAGTGGCCGTGAGATCTCGGTGCCCCGCGTATAAGGCACGACACAGAAACTGCAGTACTTGCTGCAGCCCTCCATGATGGAGACAAATGCCGTAGGGCCTTCGACCCGCGCAGGTGGTAGGTGATCAAATTTTTCGATTTCTGGAAACCGGATATCGACCTGGGGCTTGTTGGTGCTTCGGCGGGCCTCGATCAGCGCGGGCAGCCGGTGGAGTGTCTGGGGTCCAAACACGACATCGACATAAGGGGCCCGCTGCACGATTGCCGCACCTTCCTGTGAGGCGACGCAGCCACCGACACCAATAATCAGGTCGGGTTTGAGTGCCTTTAATTCGCGGGCCCGTCCCAAATCCGAGAAGACTTTGGCTTGGGCTTTTTCGCGGACCGAGCAGGTATTGAACAGAATGACATCTGCCTCTTCGGCCGATGCGGCGGCCGTCATGCCATGGCTGGCATTCAGGATATCCACCATTTTGTCGGAGTCGTATTCGTTCATCTGGCAGCCAAAGGTGCGCACGAATACTTTTTTGGGGGCTGGCGTGCCAGCGCGGTCGGTCAGGGTTTTTTCTGTCATGGCATACCGTCGTGCCAGGGGTTGAACTGGAGGACGGGAGCCGCATTTTGCCTCATCATGCCGGGCTATGCATGGCGGCAGACAGTTATTGCGCAGTGGCGCATCCAAAAAAGAGGCCTTTGCTTGGGCCAGCCTGGACTTTGCCAATTCCGGCTACACCACCGTGGTGCTGACGGCGGTCTTTAATGCTTATTTTGTCTCCACAGTCATGGGCGGCGTTGCCCTGGCCACGCTGGCCTGGACACTCGTGCTGTCGGTGAGTTATCTGTTGGTCATGATCACGGCGCCCGTATTGGGCGCCTATGCGGATCTTCGCGCAAGAAAAAAACTTCTGTTGATTATGGCGACCCTGGGCTGCGGGCTGGCCACCGCCCTGCTGGCCTCGGTGGGTCCGGGCATGTGGGCCTGGGCGGCGTTGCTTCTGGTGGTGTCAAATTTCTGCTATGCCACGCATCAGGATCTCAGCGCAGCGTTTTTACCGGAGATTGCAACACCACAGGCATATGGCCGTGTTTCGGGCTATGGCTGGGCCTGGGGCTATTTGGGTGGGTTGGTGGCCCTTGCCGGTTCCCTGGCTTGGGTGGGTATTGCGCAATCCCATGCCATGTCCGCCCAGGAAGTTGTCGGTGGAACAATGCTGATCACCGCAGCGTTGTTTGTGACGGTGGCCCTGCCCGCGCTGGCTGTGCTGCGTGAACGGGCGGTGCCTGCGCAGCATACGCAAGACTGGCAGTTAAAACATTGGCTGGCCGCGAGCTGGGGCCGTCTGCATCAGACCTGGCAACTCTCTGGCAGTCAGCCCGATCTGCGGCGCTTTCTCTGGTGTGTGGCGGTCTATCACGCCGGCGTTCAGACCGTGATTGCGCTGGCGGCGGTATATGCCCAGCAGGTGATGGGATTTTCAATGGCCCAGACGCTCGTGCTGATTCTTCTCGTAAATATCACCGCAGCCATTGGCGCATGGGGCTTTGGACTGTTGCAGGATCAGCTTGGCCACGCACGCGGTTTGATGCTGGCCCTGTTGTTTTGGATTGGCATGATTATCCTGGCTTGGATGGCCGATACCGAGCCGCTTTTTTGGGCGGCCGCGAATTGTGCTGGGCTCGCCATGGGGGCATCGCAAAGCGGTGCCCGTGCGGCGGTGGCGCATCTTGCACGGCCCGGCCATCAGGCGGAGACGTTCGGTTTGTGGGGTGTGGCCGTGAATTTCTCGGCGATTCTTGGGCCAGTGAGTTATGGCGTGGTGACCTGGATCACCGGCAATGCCCATCGCACCGCCATGCTGGCCACAGGATTATTTTTTATTGTGGGGCTGGTACTGTTGATGCGTGTCGATTTTGATCGGGGCCATCGGGCAGCACAGTCGCCTGCATCGTGATGATCGCGACAGTAACGGATCAGTGAAGCAGAAACTGTTTGATCATCGGCCAGTGCTGATTAAAATCTGTGATGCTGTGATCAGAGCCTTCGATGATGTGATGCTGCGCACCCGGATAGCGTGCCACCATCTCTGTCCAGTCCAGCAGTTCATCGCCCTTGGCTGCAACAAGCAGATAGCGTTCTGGATGGGTGATGCCAACTTCTAGTGATTTCAGGTCGTCGATATAGGCTGCACGAAAATGCAGTACTTCATTGGTATGCCAGGCGGGCAACTCACCCACGTGGTCTTTCAGGTCGCGGGCGGGCCAAGGTGCAGGGTTGAGCAGCGCTGCCTTGAATGTGCTGGCCTTGGGGTGCCGCTCCATGAGGGCACTGGCGAAAAATCCGCCCAATGAGCTGCCGATGAGGCGAATGCTGTGGCCCTGAGCCAACGCGGCATCAATCTCCTGGGTGGCCTGTTCCATTGCCACAAGCGGTGCGATGTCGAGCTGGGGACAGCGATAGCCGACACCTGCATTGCGCAGGTCTTCGCCGACCATGATGGCTTTGGACGATTGCGGCGAGCTGCGAAATCCGTGCAGATAAATCACTGTGATGGGCTTCAATTTAAACTTACACTCCGGGCTAAATAAGACCTGATCTTACTGCAGAGGGGAATGATCAAGATGGGTGCAACGGAAGTGGAAACCGCAAGTCGCGCACAGGGCGTGGCGATTGTCACGGGTGCGGGCAGTGGGATTGGCCGCGCCACTGCGAAGCGATTGTTCAAAGATGGCTGGCGTGTTGCCTTGTTTGGTCGACGTGAGGCACCGCTCGCCGAGACCGCGCAGGGTTTTGCGGCCATGGCCTTGGTCGTGACGGGCGATGTCTCAAAGGAGTCCGATGTTGATCGTCTTTTCTCCGATGTGGTGAGCAAGTGGTCAAGGGTGGATTTGCTGTTTAACAACGCCGGCATTTTTCCGCCCGGGCAATTGATCGACGAGCTCTCCGTTCAGCACTGGCGGGAATCTGTGGAAGTGAATCTCACGGGTGCGTTTCTGTGCGCGCGGGCCGCTTTTGCACAAATGCGTCGGCAGTCTCCGCAGGGCGGCCGCATCATCAATAACGGTTCGATCTCGGCCCACGCACCAAGGCCGCAATCGGTAGGCTACACGGCCACCAAGCATGCGATCACCGGGCTGACCAAATCGCTCTCGCTGGATGGTCGACCATTCGATATCGCCTGCGGCCAAATCGATGTCGGCAATGCAGCTTCCGAGATGACCACTGGTTTTGGCGCCGGCGCGCTGCAGGCCAACGGCACCCGATTGGCTGAGCCCAGGATGGATGTTTCCGATGTGGCCGATGCAGTAGCCTATATGGCGGGGTTGCCTCTGTCAGCCAATGTGCAGTTCATGACCGTAATGGCCACCAAGATGCCGTTTATTGGTCGCGGCTGAAGGTGCGCTGCCGTATTGACTGTGTAACAGTGGCAATGGCGTGGGCTGCCTGTTGAATATGCAGCAGATCCTGGCGGTCACGCTCCGATAGCGCGGGGCTTAGACCCACCAGGTGGGCACTGCCGGTGATGATCTCCAGCTGATTGTGAATGACGTGCAGCATCTCCAGGATGTCATGTTGATGATCGGGTGTTTGCATGGAACCTCCTTCGTTTCGGTCAATGTCGCGGATCTTGGATTTAGAGTGCAAGCTGCACCGCGCAATCCAGTGCGGTCTCGCCGGCGGCCTTGAGCGCGCCCGAGGCGGGCATTTCGGGCATGCAGCGCAGAGATTCTCCGCGGCGATTGATCACGGTAAGCGGCAGGGCATCCGCAGACTGTAGATCCACATAGCCATCGGCTGCCACGAACACCCGGCGCTGATGGCGGTCCTGGGCCAGAATCGTCTCTGGAAGATCCAGCAGATCGGGCCGCGCGATTTTCCAATGTTGGGCCTGCGACCAGAGATTGCGATAGTCCACCAGATAGGCCCGGTTGGTTGCCAGGGGGATCCGGACCCGATGCGCCGCAAGGCTTGCGCCAAAGGGTAATGACCGTGGGTCGATGGCATAGACGGTCTCGGTCCAAGGGGGTGCTTTTTTAAAGACGGCAAGCCCCTGAGCATCGGAGACCTGTCGATCGCGACCAGCGTGCTGCACACCCACGGCCGATTGGCCAATGTGTTGAATCACCAGATTGTCTTCGCCTGCAGGCGCAAACAAGATGCGCTCGCTGGTGATCCAAAGCCGCGTAGAACCCGACCATGAAAGTTTCTGGGAGATACTGTCCGCGCGCAGCGATCCATCGCCATAGGGACTGGCGTAGCGCGCAAAACCATCGGTGCGGCTCATGCTGCCCGTGGTCTGCGCGGCATTGATCTGGGGGCCATAGAGTCCCGGCGTGCTGAGATTGGCGCCAAATGTCAGCTCAGGACTGCGATTGGTTGCATCAGATGCAGGCCGCAGATTCAATGCGCTGCTGATGGTGGTGTTGTGTTTGGCAAGGGCGATGGTGAGTCCGATAAATCCGCCCCAGCTGGCAGTATCGTTGGCCAGCAGCTGGCGTCTTGCCTGAAGCTGCAGGCTGGAGTATCCGGAGAGTCTGAGATTGGTGGCGAGTGTTGTGGCGTGCTGGAGGGTACCCGTCCCGCCGTCGCTGGCAGTCATGTGAATGGCACCCGTCATGATGGGCGAGAGTGCACCCGAGACACTCAGCTGAGCGCTGCGTTGTGATACCGATGTGGGAACAATGGCTGTGATGGTGTTGATGGCAGCAATTCCGGTCAGGCCCCTGCCAAGGGTAGCCCGGGCCTCCGCAAGCCAATTGGTGCTGCAGTTCTGATCAATGCAGGATTGGCCGACTGCTGCGGTAGTCAAGAGGCTGGGAATGGCGCGTGAATTGAGCTCCAGCATGCGCCTGTGGTTGGTATTGTGTTGCTCCAGATGCAGGCCAGCGGTAAAAAGCTGATGCAGTCCTAAGCGTAGTCTTGCGGAGATGAGCGGTGGCGTGTGAATGCCGCCTGCGAGGTCCCGTGGTCGGCCAGCAAAAGCTTCCCATTCAATTTGATTGGCCGATAGCAGCCGACGGTCTGCAGACCAGGGCAGGGCAACCGTCTGTGCCACGCCGTTGATGTCAACGAGTCGGGCCTCCAGAAAACCGGGAATGGTGCTCGCGCCATAGCCCTGGATCTGATAGTTGCCCGGCATGAGAATCTCGCTGGAGAAGACGGCAGCGCCATTGCGATCAAAAAACTGCACGCGCGAAGGATTCTGAATTGCGAGTTGTGCTTCGGCCTTGCCTTCACCACGCAATGGTGCTGCCCGATTGGTTGCCAACATGCCACGGAATTCTCCGAAACGCTGCTCAGCGCCGAAGTCAGTGCGGAAATCTCCTGCCCGCAGCTGGGCGCCGTCAGCAAAGAAATACTCACCACTGGCCCGTCTTAGCGGTGATGATGCGCCCGCCTGCTGGTGCAGTGCTGAGACTGACCATGGGCCGTTGGCAATTACTGTGCCTAGGCCTCGCAGATCTGACCCTACAAATAAATCAATCGCTGCGGAAGGGATGGTGCGTGCTGTGGGCTGCGACATGAATTCCGGCTGTCGGCTCAGCAGTGTTGGGTCGTGCAGCAGGGCCACACTCATCGTTCCCGATGCGGCCCCCAGCACCAATTCACGCGAGGCCAGCGCCTGCTGGGGCAGCCGAATGCGGAGCAGTCCTTCGGCCTCATCGAGTGCGCAGTGGCGAGACGGGATCGACCAGATGCCTGCATGCTGGTGGGCCTTGAGGTGTTCTGCCGAGATGGACTTGGCCATCACGGCCACTTCGACCTTGCAGTCCTTCTCAGTGAGTTGAACCTGCGCACCTTTGGAGATCAGCGCACCGTTGAGTTCAACCGCGGCAAGTAGCCATGCGGCAGACAGCATGGCTATTGAATGGTGACACCACGCGGAATCAGCGGATCTTTGCTCGAGCGGTAGATGGGTAGACTGAAGCGAAAGCGAAAGTTCACGCCCTGATTGGAGAGTCCATCATCGGGAATCTGCTCAATCAGAAGACGGTAGTGGCGGGAGCGATCCGCGATCCGCGCGCGGATTACTTGCCGGCCCTGCCCAGCGAGGGAGAAAAATCGTGGCGAAATTTCAACGCCCAGTGGATGGGTGGGTGCGGCCAGGGCGGACACCGGCATGGCGGCCGCAGTGCCGGGCTCTATCGCGCCGGGATCCCAGGGCACGACCCGCACCGACCATCGTGTGGGGGTGGAGAGGCTGGACTTCACCTCCGTGGCAATCACGCCCTGATCATCTGGGGCCAGCTGTGGCGGGGTGATGTTCAGCGCGGCCTGTGCCGTGGCCGAGATCATCAGGAATGCTGCAGCCAGCAGCCGCAGGAGGTTGGTGGGCGCATGCATGGCGGTCAGTAGCTGACGGTGGCGATGACGGTATCGCCGTAATTCCCGGTATTCGTTACGTTTTGACCTGAGGGAATTCGGCCATAAACAGTGAGTGTCTGGTCCGAACCGTTACCTACTCCTGATTTGGCCTTGCTTGTTGACCACTCAGTCGCGCGTGAATTATCTTGGAAAAGGGAGTATTCGATATAGCTAGCACCCCAGGCCATTCTTCTTACGTTAGAAAAGTTAGCGCCGTTACTGAGAGAAATCGCATACGGTGTTCCATTCGAACAATTCACCGTCAGTGATGATGTAGCGTCTGTATTGCTGGTGGTGCCGGTGGTGATACTGCCAAAGCTCATATTGCTCGCGCTGATGGCACAGGTCGCATTGACCTGAATGCTCACATCAAAATTGGCGCTGCCGCTGGCCGCCTGGGTGGGGACCTGCGTCACCAAAAGCGCTAAGGCTGCGGTGGTTGCAAGGGTTCGATACAGGGTGTTCATAGTCGCCTCCTGAAGCAGGACATGATTGGGAATGTGGCTGGGGCGACGTGTTGTGGACTCCGGCGTCACAGCGCAGGCCAGAGTCTGGGCATACCAATTGGTGATGCCCAGTGGGGGATTCTTACGGTGTCATATTTCTTTACACTTCATCCTTGCCGGGGCGGGTGATGCCATATTTTTTCAGGTAGTAATAGAGATGCTCACGGCTCATCTTCAGTTGGCGCGCGGCCGCTGAGACATTAAAACCATGTTCATGCAAAACTGTCTTGAGCAGCTTCGTCATGGCCTGGCCACGATAATCTTTCATGCTCATCTCGGCGGAGGCATCGGCAACAAGAGAGACGTTCACCTTAGCGGCTTCGCGCATGCTCAGGTGATAGCGATAAAAGAGTGCGGCGCGGTGCAGGGCATAGGCCAGCGCGCTGGGATCAATGGGCTTTTCCAGATAGTCAAAGGCATCGTGCTCGATAGCCTGTCGGGTGGCCTCGGCATCTGCATGGCCGGTCAGTACGATCACTTTGGCCAGGCTGTTGCGCGCAGAGACCGCCTTTAAGAATTCAATGCCCTCGCTGTAATGGTCCTCGTGCGGGGGCAGGCCCAGATCGAGCAGCACCGCGCCGATCTCGTGATCGGTGAACAGCATAGCGATGCCATCCTGACGGTTGGTGGCCTCATCGACCGGGTGGTCGAGCGCTTCAACCATGCGGCGCAGCACGGCGCGCACATCGGCCAGATCTTCGACAATCAATACACGCATATCTTCTCCGCTTGTAGATATATTAATTATTGATTTCTATCAAAACTGTTTCGACTGAACAAGTTGCGCTGCACATGCCTGCGCCGCGATTACCCGGCCTATCGCCACAGAGTTCGGCGACAATGAGATCTGACATTCCTCACTTAAATTCAGGAGCAGGTAGATGAACCTCTATGCAAAGCTGCGGCAGCGGCAGGCCGAAGGCCGACCAGTGCGTGTTGGTCTGATTGGTGCGGGCAAGTTCGGGTCGATGTACCTTGCCCAGGTGCCCAAGACACCGGGTCTGCACCTGGTTGCGATCGCGGATCTCTCTCCTGCCAATGCGTTACAGAATCTGCAGCGGGTGGGTTGGTCGGCTGATCGGCTGGTGGCCAGCTCGATTGATGAGGCAGTAAAAGCCGGCACCACCCATGTGGGTGAAGACTGGCAGGCCTTGGTGCGCCACCCCGCCATTGATGTGGTGGTGGAATGCACGGGCCACCCGATTGCAGCGGTTGATCATTGCCTGCTTGCCTTCGCGCACGGCAAACATGTGGTCAATGTCACGGTAGAGGCCGATGCATTTTGCGGGCCCTTGCTCGCCAAGCGGGCTGCGCAACACGGTGTGGTCTACAGCCTTGCTTATGGGGATCAGCCCGCCTTGGTCTGTGATCTGGTCGATTGGGCCCGCACGGCGGGGTTTCCGGTCGTCAGCGCAGGACGGGGGCACAAGTGGCTGCCGCATTTTGCGCAGTCCACCCCAGAGACGGTCTGGTCTAACTATGGCCTTACGCCCGAGCAGGCCCGCATCGGTGGGCTCAATCCCAAGATGTTCAATTCTTTTCTGGATGGATCAAAACCTGCGATTGAGTGCACGGCGATCTGCAACGCCACGGGTCTGGTGGCCCCACCGGATGGACTGAGCTATCCGCCCGCATCGGTGGATGACATTCCCTTTGTTTGTCGGCCACTTGAGGAAGGTGGGGTGCTGCACCAGAAGGGCCAGGTCGAGGTGGTTTCCTCGCTCGAAAAAGATGGCCGCGCCATCCCCTATGACATTCGGTTTGGTGTGTTCGTGGTGTTCGAGGGTGATACCGAGTACATCCGGAATTGTTTTAAGGAATACATGGTGCGCACCGATCCCACCGGCCGATATGCCTGCCTCTACAAACGCTGGCATTTGATTGGTCTGGAGGTGGGCATCTCGGTGGCATCGGTCGCACTGCGCGGTGAACCAACCGGTGCCGCCATTGGCATGAATGCCGATGTGGTCGCAACGGCCAAGCGGCAATTGAAGGCAGGTGAAATACTCGATGGTGAAGGGGGCTATACCGTTCATGGTAAGTTGCTGCCGGCGCGTAAGTCGCTCTCCATAGGCGGCCTGCCGCTGGGCCTGGCACATGATTTGAAACTGGTGCGTGATGTGCCCGCAGGCCAGAGCCTGACCTGGCAGGATGTCGCGATTGATGAGACCCTTGCAGCCTATCGCCTGCGCAAGGAGATGGAATCAGTGGTTGCCGCCTGATTACTGCGGTTCTGCGGCCACTGCTGCGGCCGATTTTCGTCGTGGCAGCAGCACCACTGCCATGGCGATCAGGATCAGCACCAGCGCGGTGATGTCATAGGCGCCGATTGTTTCATTCAGCGCCCATGCGCCGCTAAACACACCCAGTACCGGAATCAGCATGATGGACAGGCTGCTGGCCACAGGCGGCAGCTTGCGTGCCAGCCGAAACCAGATGATCTGGCACAAGCAGAACACCATGATGGCGTTATACAGAATGGCGCCCCATTCGCCCGCAGTGGGCATTCGCCATTGATGACGCTCCATGGTGACTGTCAGCAAGAGTAGCGCTACAGAGGTGGCCATCATCATCCAGAAAGTGAGCGCAGCATTGCTAATGCTGACCCGGGTGTGATTCATCATCACGGTGCCCAGGCCCCAGCCCATGGCTGCAAACAGCATCAGGCCAAGGCCGATCGGCTGGCCCAGAAGCGAGTTGAATTCCTCGACGGCGAGCAGCAGGGTGGCGCCCAGCGCGAGCATCACACCAACGCCGCCGCGCCAGGAGAGTTTTTGTTTGTAAATCAAGACACTGATCAGCATGGCCCAGACCGGCATTGTGTAGCCAATGATCGCGGCCCGGCCTGAGGTTAAAAACTTGATTGCGTATATGGCGAAGGTGTGCCAGATGAGCATATTGCCCACCACGAGTTTTAGAATCGCGCCGCGCTCTTCGCGGGGCACGAAGAATTTGTCTTGCCGGACAATAATGTAGAGGCCGAGTGCCAATACACCGATCACCATGGAGATCCCACGAAAGGCAAAGGGTGGATAGGTGAGTACCGCATATTTCATGACGGGCCAGTTGATGCCCCAGAAAAATGTCAGCAGCGACAGCAGAAAAAGATCAACCCGGCTTAGCACAGACAGCGATCTCTCGTGTGATTTGCATTGGAGCGGCATTGTTGCGCCTAGCGATCAGGCCGCTCGGCATCTTCAACGGGATAGGAGTCGGCACTGTAGCGCGGCCCCTTCATGATCAGGACCACCACGCAGCCAATCGCGAGTGTGACCATCATGGTGATGTGAAAAATCGCCGCACCAATCAGTGCGAACTCAATGCGCCGGATCAGGTCATCCACCGCTTTGGGGTCTGACTGCCAAGGCCAGATCAGGGCGGTGACCCACAGCATGCCAAGCACAGCGAAGCCCACGACGGTGAGCAGGGGGATTTTTTTGAAGAGCGTCCACTCTAAGCCAGCGGGGTGGCGCACGACAGGATAATGCTTGTGCATGTGATCGTCTGAATCGGAAGTCTCAAGTATAGCGATCCAGTCAGGCATGCATCTGCGCTGGAGACGACGGGTCTGAATTCAGTAGACTAGCTGGCGTGAACCCCCCGGCATCTTCCTCTTCAAAACAGGCATCGCATGCCGATCCCAGGGTCGCTGCCTGCGGCGATGACACGATCCTGATTGATTTTCAGGGCTGCTGCTCGGATCCCAATCAGGCCGTGCGGGCCCTTTGGGCACGTTTGATGCAGGATCATCCCCCTTATTGCCTGGAGCCCGTGGCGGGTGTGGCCACATTGTCCGTGGTGCTACACAGCGATTGTCAAAGTGATGACGTCCGACAGCAGGCCTGCGATGACTTGCGTACGGTTGCCCGTGATGCGATTGGTGCTGTGCCTGCCCCGGGCCGGCATGTGGTGATTCCTGTCTGCTATGAACCTTCCATGGCCCCAGATCTCGATCGGGTGGCTGAGCTCACCGGACTCGCCACTGCGGAGGTGATTGCCCTGCACCAGTCGGGCCGCTATCTTGCGGAGCTGATTGGCTTTGTGCCCGGATTCGCTTATTTGTCAGGCGTGAATTTGCGGCTCTCGGTGCCTCGGCTGCCGCAGCCCAGGCCTGTGGTACCTGTTGGTTCTCTGGGCATCACCGGTCACCAGTGCGCGGTCTATCCCACCGCAACTCCGGGGGGCTGGAATCTGATCGGCCGCTGCCCGATTCGACTTTTCGATCCTGATCTCCCCGAGCCATGCCGCATCCAACTGGGCGATACCGTGACCTTTGAGTCGATTTCTTCTGCGCAATTTGATCGGCTATGGGCAAAGCGCTAGCGAAGATTCGTATTCTGAAGACCGGGCTGCTGACCACGATTCAGGATCAGGGTCGCATTGGACTTTTGCACATGGCGCTCTCGCGTTCAGGCGCGATGGACCTAGCGCAGATGCGGCTCGCGAATCGATTGGTTGGCAATGATGCGGGCGCTGCGGGGCTTGAGTTCACGGGTCTGGGCCCAACGATTTATTTTGATCAAGAGTCTTGCATTGCGCTCACTGGTGGCCTGATGCAGGCCACGCTGACAGTCGGTGAGGGGCGAGGGGAAAACGGACAAAGCCATCGGCTACCCTCGCATCGGCCGGTGATCATTCCCGCCCGATCCACGGTGCGATTCGGCGCGTGCACTTCGGGCTTTCGTTGCTGGCTGGCGATTGCGGGTGGACTGGATTGTCCCGCGCTGCTTGGGAGCCGTTCGCAGCACCTGGCCGCTGAAATTGGCCCATCGCGTATCGTCGCCGGTGCTGAACTACCGATTGGTCCCGAACGGTTACAGGCAATCCATCGCATCAAAGAGGCGCTGGATGCCGATCCGCAGGCCACTGAGTTTTTGATCGGTACTGGCCGGTCGCTGGCGAAGTTGCGATCCACCCGATGGTCACTGCCCGCTGCGCTGCCTTTGTCCTGGCCGTTGATTGAATTGTGGGCCTTACCGGGTAGGCATTTTGAGATGCTGCAACCCAAGGATCGTCAGGCGCTGTTGGGCCAGACCTGGAAGGTGAGTGCCCGTAGCAATCGTCAGGGGCTCGGCCTGGAGGGAGAAGCGATCAGCACACAGCAGTCTGGGAATTTACACAGCGAACCGGTGCGCGAGGGCACGGTGCAGCTGCCACCTGCGGGCCGACCATTCATCTTGTTGGCCGAACACCAGTCGACGGGCGGCTATCCACGGGTGCTTGAGGTGATTGGCGCGATGTCTTCCGAACTTGCCCAGGCAGGGCCAAGTGCAAGAATAGTCTTTAAACTGATCGATCTCGCGGCGGCTGATCGTTTGCGCGATGTGCGTAGCCGAGAGCATGAGGCAATGATGGCCTCCATTCGATCGAAATTGCCATGAATAAGACCATTGATTTGAATGCAGATGTTGGTGAGAGCTTCGGGGCTTGGAAGATGGGCCACGATGAGCTGCTCATGCCCCATCTGACCAGTGCCAATATTGCCTGCGGGTTTCATGCCGGGGATCCGCGCACGATCGCCCGCACGGTGGCCCTCGCGATTGAACACAATGTGGCGATAGGTGCCCATCCGGGTCTGCCGGATCTGGTGGGGTTTGGCCGACGCAATATGGCGATCACGGCAGAAGAGGCCTATCAGATCGTGCTGTATCAGTCGGGCGCCATGCGCGCCTTTGCTGAGGCAGCCGGCAGTCGTCTGCATCATGTCAAGGCTCACGGGGCGCTCTACAACATGGCCGCAAACGACGCCAATCTCTCGCAAGGGATTGTCCGCGCGGTGAGGGCCCTAGGCGATGAGGTTGCGATTGTGGTGCTCTCGGGCAGTGTTACCGAGACCGTTGCGCGAGAGGCTGGACTGAGGGTGTCATGCGAGGTCTTTGCCGATCGCCGCTATCAGGATTCGGGGCTGCTGGTGCCGCGCTCTGATCCCCGCGCGATGATCACTGATGAACAGGAATCCATCGCGCAGGTGGTCGCCATGGTCACCGAGGGCCACTGCATCTCGGTCAATGGCCAGTCCATCGCGCTGCGTGCGGATACGGTATGCCTGCATGGTGATCAGCCTGACGCCGTGGCATTCGCAACCGCCCTGCGTGCGGCACTTGCTGCCCGGCAGGTGACTCCTAGGGCTTTCCCTTGATTTCAGCGTGGAATGAGGCCCTCAGACCGAAGTTCCTCAGATCCACGTTTACGATAGGCGGCTGATTCATTTTAAGCTGGAGAGCAACGTCATGACCTTTTTTCGGAAATCCATCGTAACGGTTGCGGCCTCGGCCGTGGCCCTGTTTGCGGGTGTTGCCAGTGCCCAATCAAAGTGGGATCTCGCTTCGGCCTATCCCCCGGGCAACTTTCACACCCAGTTATTGAATCAATTTGCCTCTGAGGTCGATAAGGCCAGCGGTGGCAAGCTGAAGATTACTGTTCACCCTGCCGCATCGCTCTTCAAGGCTCCAGAGATCAAGCGTGCCGTCCAGGGCGGACAGGCCCAGGCCGGCGAGATTATTTTTGCTAACTTCCAAAACGAGAATCAACTCTATGGTGCCGATGGCCTGCCGTTTCTTGCCGATAGCTATGACGAAGCCATGAAGCTCTGGAAGGCCCAAAAGCCTATTCTGGAGAAAAAACTTGGTGAGCAAGGCATCATGTTGTTGTACTCCGTGCCCTGGCCACCTCAGGGTATTTACTCCAAAAAGCCGATCAATTCGATTGCTGATCTGAAGGGCATTAAGTGGCGTGCTTACAGCCCCGCAACAGGCCGCATTGCTGAACTGGTTGGTGCCCAGCCGGTCACAGTGCAGCAGGCCGAGCTTGCGCAGGCCATGGCCACCGGCCTGATTGAGGCCACCATGACTTCCGGTGCAACGGGTGTGGATGCCAAGATGTGGGAGCAGATGAAGTACTACTACGATGTCCAGGCCTGGCTGCCCAAAAATGCGGTGCTTGTGAACAAAAAGGCTTTCGATGCCCTGGATGCATCAACACGTAATGCCCTTTTGAAGGTGGCAGCCGACATGGAGGTCAAGGGCTGGGCGGAATCAAAGCGGGTCATGACCGAGACCACTGCCGCACTGAGGGCCAATGGCATGACAGTGTCGGGTCCTTCACCTGCACTGAAGGCCGATCTGCAGAAGGTGGGCCAGACCATGCTCAAAGAGTGGCTTGATAAAGCGGGCCCAGATGGCCAGCAGCTCATCAGCGCTTTTCGTAAGTGATCCGCGTTTGCAGATGAGATTGCAGCCTGCATGATGCTGCGCCGTAGTCTAGATAAGCTCTATGACATCGCCGCCGTGTTGGCGGCGATGTTTTTGGTTGCGCTGCTGGGCATGGTGCTGTTGACCATCGTATCCCGGGAGTTGCAGTGGGCGCTCACAGGCATTGATGGCTATGCGGGCTATTTCATGGCGGCCTGTGGTTTTTTGTCGCTGGCGCATACCTTCAAAAAAAACGAACACATCCGTGTGACCCTGTTTCTGGGGTTGGCCCGGGGTCGGGGCCGCTTCTGGATCGAGGCCTGGGCCCTGGGTGCCAGCGCTTTTCTTTCAGCGCTCTTTGCGGCGTTCAGTGTGCGATTGGTGATGCAGTCGATCGAATTCAATGATGTCTCCACTTCCATGGATGCCACACCTTTATGGATCCCGCAGCTCTCTATGGCCGTGGGCACTGTGATCTTTGCCATCGCAGTCATCGATGAACTGGTGATGCATTTTCGCCATCCGCACCGAGTTCACGAATCGGGTGAGGCCCTGCGACATGAGTGATCCGCTGATCGCCGGTCTGCTGGTTGCAACGCTTTTTCTGATTCTAGGCAGTGGGGTCTGGATTGGCCTGACACTTTCCGGTGTTGCCTGGATTGGCATGCAACTCTTCACGTCGCGGCCGGCAGGCGATGCGATGGCTGTGACCATTTGGGGTGCGTCATCAAGTTGGACCCTCACTGCGCTGCCGCTGTTCATCTTGATGGGTGAGATTTTGTTTCGCACACGGCTCTCAGAGGATATGTTCCGTGGCCTGGCGCCGCTCCTGGGCCGTGTTCCTGGGCGGCTGCTGCATACGAATGTCTTGGGCTGCACGATCTTCGCTGCAGTTTCGGGATCGAGTGCCGCCACCTGCGCCACCATCGGCAAGATGACACTGCCCGAGCTGCAGCGACGGGGCTATCCTGAGTCTATTGTGATTGGCAGTCTGGCGGGCGCGGGAACCCTTGGCCTGCTCATTCCGCCTTCGATCATCATGATTGTTTATGGCGTCACCGCAGAAGTATCGATTGCCAAGCTGTTTATCGCTGGCGTGATTCCGGGCATCGTGCTTGCTGGCCTTTTTTCGGCCTACATCATCGTTTGGTCATTGCTGAATCGAGGATCCATTCCCGTTGAGACCGACACCATGACATTCGCGCAGAAGTTCCGTGAATTCTGGCGGCTTGGTCCGGTGTTATTGCTGATCATTGCGGTGCTGGGTTCAATTTATCTGGGCATTGCCACGGCGACTGAG
>VERJ01000008.1 GCA_018882795.1 Burkholderiaceae bacterium
CTCCCAGATGGTCGATCAGGTGCTGGGCTGGATGCCGCAATCCAAACTCACTGTGATGGCGCCGGTCTTATCGAACCGCAAGGGCGAGCATCACGATCTGATCAATGGCCTGCGGGCCCAAGGTTATGTGAGGATCCGAATTCAGACTGAACACCAGCACCCGGTCATTTGCGATATCGATCAGGTGGTTGGACTCAACAAGCACCAGAAGCACTCGATTGACGTGATCATTGATCGGCTTCGCGTCAAACCAGATGCCGGGCAGCGATGGGCCGAATCACTTGAAACAGCGCTGAGACTCGGCGAGGGCCGGGCATTACTGCTGTGCGAGCCACCGGAAGAGACAACACCTTCGTTGGCAAGCAGCCATGTGTTTTCCACAAAATTCGCCTGCCCTGATTGCGGCTTCAGTCTGAAAGATCTTGAGCCCGCACTTTTTTCTTTCAACAATCCTATCGGAGCCTGCACCGAATGCGATGGTATTGGCATGGTGGAGTTTTTCGATGCCAAACGGGTCGTGGCCTTTCCACATCTCAGCCTAGCCTCCGGCGCAATCAAGGGATGGGATCGTCGCAACGCGTTTTATTTTCAGCTGCTGCAGAGCCTGTCTGAACACTATCGCTTCGATCTGGAAACGCCATTCGAAGAATTGCCGCAGAAAATCCGCGATGTGTTACTACACGGTTCGGGCGAAGAATCCCTGCCTCTGAAATATCCCGGAGATCACGGAAAGATTGTGATGCGGGAGCATCCCTTCGAGGGAATACTCCCAAACTTAGAACGCCGCTGGCGCGAAACCGACTCTGTGGCAGTCAAGGAAGAGTTAGGCCGCTATCGCAGCACCAAAGCCTGTCCGGCCTGTGCCGGCACACGACTGAAACGCGAGGCCCGCTTTGTGCGCATCGGAGCACCGGGCCATGACACTGATCTGCCAAGCCTAATGGGCATGCCTCTGGCCCAGGCTGCTGAAAAACTGCGCGATCTTCAACTCTCTGGTATGAGGGCCGCCATTGGCGAGAAAATCCTTTCTGAAGTCCTGGCACGCCTAGGGTTCCTGATCAATGTCGGCCTGGACTATCTCACACTTGATCGGCCCGCGGCCACACTCTCCGGTGGTGAGGGCCAGCGCATCCGGCTGGCCAGCCAGATTGGCGCGGGCCTCTCGGGAGTGATGTATGTGCTGGATGAACCCTCCATCGGATTACATCAGCGTGACAATGATCGTCTGCTCGATACCCTGCGTGCATTGCGCGATCTCGGCAACACCGTGATTGTGGTGGAACACGATGAAGACGCAATCCGATCCGCAGACTTCGTGATCGACATGGGCCCCGGCGCTGGTGCACATGGGGGCGAGCTAGTCGCCCTGGGTCCACCATCAGCCATCATCGCCGACGACCGCTCACTCACTGGCCAGTATCTTGGGGGGCAACGGAGCATTGCTCTGCCCGCAGTCCGGCATCAACCAACTGAGCGCTGTCTAAAACTGATCGGCGCTCATGGCAACAATCTCAAACATGTCACGGCAGAAATTCCCTGCGGCCTGATGGTCTGCGTGACCGGTGTCTCCGGATCGGGGAAATCCACGCTGATCAATGACACGCTCTATGCCGCAGCAGCCAAAAAAATCTATGGCTCAAACACAGAACCAGCGGCTCATGAATCGATCGAAGGACTGGATCACTTTGATAAAGTCATTAATGTCGATCAGAGCCCCATCGGCCGCACCCCCCGCAGCAACCCCGCGACCTATACCGGGCTCTTCACACCGATTCGTGAACTTTTTGCCCAGACCACGACGGCCCGCGAGCGTGGTTATGACACTGGCCGCTTTTCATTCAATGTCAAAGGGGGCCGTTGTGAGGCCTGCCAGGGCGACGGCCTTGTGAAGGTAGAAATGCATTTTCTGCCCGATGTTTATGTGCCCTGTGATATCTGCCATGGGCTGCGCTATAACCGCGAGACCCTGGATGTGCGCTATCGCGGAAAAAATATTGCCGAAGTGCTCGACATGACAATTGATCAGGCGATGGAGTTTTTCCGTGCTGTGCCCAATGTCTCGCGGCGGCTACAGACCCTGATTGATGTCGGCCTGGGCTATGTGAAGCTGGGGCAGAGTGCCACCACGCTCTCCGGCGGTGAGGCACAGCGCGTTAAACTTTCTCAGGAGTTATCGAAGCGCGATACGGGACGCACGCTATACATTCTGGATGAGCCGACCACAGGCCTGCACTTTCACGACATTGAACTTCTGCTGAAGGTGCTGCACGCCCTGCGCAACGCTGGCAATACCCTTGTGATCATTGAGCACAATCTGGATGTGATCAAAACCGCGGACTGGGTGATTGATCTGGGACCCGAGGGCGGCAATGGTGGCGGCACGGTGGTGGCAGCTGGTACGCCCGAGCAGATTTCACAATCCAAGGCCAGTCACACGGGGCGCTATCTGGGCAATGTTCTAAAACGAAAGCCCTGAGGCCAGCACCTGCAGAGGCAGGCCCGAGCCCACAGCGGCGAGCACAAGCATTTCCCCCATGCCGAGATAACGGCCCGTGAGCGCAGTGATCGTGACTTGGTGTGTGACCCAAACTTCGAAATGGCGATGATTTGCTTGTTGGGCAATTGCGCGGGCAGCAGCAGATGCCTCATCAATCTGAGTCTGGCGATTGCCTTGGCCCTGAAAAAAAGAATTCAATGCGGTCCATGGCTCAATTGTCAGTGCGCTTCCAAAGTTCTCGGCGCTAAACGCCTCTCTCGCCGTGTTGAGACATCGACACCATTGACTGGATCGCACGCGACTGGGCATCAATCCATGCCGACGAAACCACTGGCCAACACGTCGGGATTGCGCACGGCCCTCGGCAGCAAGATCACGCTGGGTGCTGCAATCATCAAGGCGCATGCCCGGTGGGTCCCCGATGCCAGGCACTGTCTGCGCGTGCCGAATCAGCACCACACACCTGCCGCCCTGGAGCGCCTGGACATAGGCCGAGCTCTTGGCTGACTCCTGAGACAAGGCCAAGCCCGGCAAGAGTGCGGGCAGCACGGTCGCCGCCTGCACAAGGCGGCGACGTCTTCGGCTGACAGGGTTGATCATTCGAGAGCCACAGCGATCACGGTACCCCGCAATGAGCGATTTTCTGAAGACTACGATCGTACCGCTCTACGCAATCGGTTTGAACTGATAACCATTGCCCTCTTTGGCGATCGTGCCCATCGCAGGAAAAGGAAAATGGAAACCGCCAGCGACCATCTTCTCATTGACAATCATCTCGAAGACTTTGCGGCGAGTCTGGCGGGCCATCTCCGCATTCATATCGAATACCACCGACCAATCCGGATTGCGGGCAAACAGGGCGGGCACATTGGTCAGATCAGCCACATAGATAAAACTCTTGCCCTGGGACTTGACCGTGAAGAGCGTGTGGCCTGGGGTGTGGCCAAAGGCCGTCACCGATGTGATCCCAGGTGCAACTTCACTGCCAGGGTTGAACTTCACGAGCTGGCCAGCCGACAGGCCACCAAAGATCCGTTGCACCAAGGCATAGGCGCCTTTCATGGCATCTGGCGCATTCTTGATATTGTTTTCATCAGTCCAAAATGCATGCTCCGGTGCAGGCACATGAATCTTTGCGTTGGGGTAGACCAGGCTGCCATTTTTGAACCGCAGCCCATTGATGTGATCACCATGAAAGTGGCTGAGGATCACATCGGTGATGTCGGCAGGTCTCACGCCTGCGGCCTCCATATTGGCCTGGAGTCGTCCCGTGGTGGGCGGGCCGTTATCGGCAAAGCCAGTATCAAACAGGATCCGCTGCCTGCCGTTGACCACCACAAAGGGAGTGAAGGGAATATCGACATAGTCAGTGGAAAGATTTTGCGAGGCCAGCAGGGCCTTCACCTGATCGAGCGGCGCATTGGTCACAAACTCTGCGCCCAGTGGCCGACGCAGGGCGCCATCATTGATGGCGATGATCTCCATCGCACCAAGGCCCATCTTCCGAAAGCCCGGTGCGGGCAGGTTCGGAGCGCCCAGGCCTGGGCTGCTCTGCGCCCAGAGGGAGGAAAACATCAGACCAGATGCACCGGCTAGGCCAGCGCCAATAAACGAGCGACGGGACAGCATTGGAGGGTCTCCTAAAGGGTGTGATTGACCGAAACATCATCCCAGTTTCGGGCAGGCTTTCTTTCCGTAGATTCCCGAATATTTTTAGCCAGCGAGCCGGTGGCCAGGGTGTTGGTCGCAAGCTCTTGACCGCGCACTTCACCGCGCTTTTGTACCTAGCCGAAGAGGTCGTCGAGTTGTTTCTTCGCAGCGTCCGCCCCTTCATTGGATTTGCCCCGGGTCTGCGGATATTCCTCGGCGATACGGTCTTCCCAATAGGTGGTGGGGTTGGGCGCATTGCATAGCCGCCGCCAGACTTCATTTGGAACCGGCTTATAAGAGCGGATGCTGCCATCCTGAAAATGCAGATCAAGCTGCTGGCTGCCTGCCGAATAATCGGCCTGCTGAATTCTGCCGGTGGTGAATTTTCTGGTTTCCATAGCCGGAAATATTACGCAAGAGTTCTAGAGCGCAACAGTGGGCAACTGCCGCATGGCCTTGCGCAGAATTTTGTAGACATCCAAATCAAACACCGGCTGTCCAGTTTCCAGAATCGCGTGGAGTTCCTCTTCGCGGCTGGCTGTGCCGAGATAACACCAGGCATCAACGACATGCACTACTTCGGCCTCTTTCAGGCCCACCGGCCCCGGGTGGGGCCAGGCTGGAATACGGTGCCGCGCCATTGCCATCAAGAGGCGTGCGTGATGCAGCTCGGTTTTTTCCTTGCCGATGCAGGCACCCCTGCAGTTCTTTAACTGATAGCCGAAGCAGGATGCACCGGCTGCAACCTTCTCCAGTCCCAGCAGGGCCTTGCAGAGTTTTTCCTGGCGGGCAAGCTCAGAGAGCATCTCCAGGGCATCACGCTGACTGCGAAAAATTCCATATAGGTCTGGCTGGGCACCAAGATTCAGGTCACGCGCCCAGACCAGCTCCGCCTGAACGGGTAAGGTGTCTGACACCGTGCCTGACACCTTCGGCGGGATGCGCCATGAGCAGAGCTCTTTATTGCGGCGCAGCCGCGTGTTGTGGCTAGGCAGCAGTTCCTTGATCAGGGCGGACTCTTTCAACAGCGCGGCAATCTCACCTGCGGTCTCAATCCAATCCACGCGACGCACCTGCATCGATAGGCTCATTTCTTTGCCACGTGTATGGTCGGCGGCAAAATGCGACATCACGCGTTTGCGCAGGTTATTGCTCTTTCCCACATACAAAGGAAAATTATTTTCACCGTAAAAAATATAAACACCGTGTGTCTCTGGCAGTTGCTCCGGCAGATCAGGATCAAGCTGCGATGGCAGCGCAGGCCGGGCAGTCAGCCTGGCAATGGTCTGCTCCAGAACATCGGATGAGAATCCGGCGCAGAGTTTTTCCCAGAACTGAAAAATCAAGTCTGCATCGGCCAAGGCACGGTGGCGTCCAGACTGCTGCAGGCCATGGCGTGCAATCAAACTATCCAAGTTGTGACGGGATTCCTGCGGGTAGAGGGCACGCGACAGCTTCACCGTGCACAGCACCCGAGCACGAAAATCAATGCCCACGCGTTTGAATTCATTTTTAAGAAAACCGTAATCGAAGCGCGCATTGTGGGCAACAAAAAGCTTGCCATTGATGCGATCCAACAGGTCCCTGGCGATCTGATCAAAGGTTGGCGCATCGACTACCATATCTTCTGTGATGCCGGTCAGCTGCTGAATGAACTCTGGGATACGGGCCTGGGGATTGACCAGCTGACTGTAGCGATCCACGCCATGCTCACTCACCTCCACAATGCCGATCTCGGTGATCCGGTCACGGGTGGCCGTGGCCCCCGTAGTCTCGAGATCCAGAAACACCATCGACGGAAAATCCTGACTCATGCGATTGGCCAACGCCACTAAATTGCCTTGGGCACGATGACGGATTTAGGCGGCAAGCCGTGAGAGCCGCTCCAGGGCGCGGGTCAAGGTTTCCTCTTTTTTGGCAAAACAAAAACGTACCGTTTTATTTTCGACCGCCGTTTGATAAAAGGCCGAAAGTGGGATGGCTGCCACGCCGATCTCAGTGGTGAGCCACTTTGAAAATTCCAGTTCGGTCTTATCCGACACCGCCGAGTAATCCACCAGCTGAAAAAACGTGCCCTCGCAGGGATAGAGTTTGAACGGTGTGCGGGCCAGCCCTGCGCGGAAAAAATCCCGCTTGCGCTGATAAAAAGTCGGGAGCTGAAGATAGCGCTGGGGGTCTTGCATATAGCTTGCTAAGCCGGCCTGCATCACGCTGTTGGTAACAAACACGTTGAACTGATGCACCTTGCGGAATTCCGCCATGATCTCTTTGGGCGCAACCACAGAGCCCACCTTCCAGCCAGTGACATGAAAGGTCTTGCCGAAGGAAGACACCACAATGCTGCGATCGGCCAATCCCGGATATTTGCTTGCGCTCTGATGGGGCTCACCATCAAACACCATGTGCTCATAAACTTCATCGGAAATCACCAGCAGCCCATGCTTGAGCACGATGTCCTGTAAGGCCAGCATGTCGGCATCCCGCAGGATCATGCCCGATGGGTTGTGCGGGGAGTTGACCATGATCGCCCGAGTCTTGGGGGTGACAGCTGCTGCCACTCGGTTCCAATCCACGCGGTATTGGTTGGTCATAGGCACGGGCACAGCCCGCGCACCCGCCAATTCGATGCTGGGAATGTAGCTGTCATAGACCGGCTCAATCACAATGACTTCATCACCGGGGTGCACCAGCGCGAACACCGCCGTCATGATGGCCTGGGTGGCGCCCGCAGTGATCATGACCTCGGTGTTCGGGTCGTAGCGGCGGCCATACAACGCATGCACCTTATCGGAAACCGCCTGCCGCAGCGCAGGCCAGCCGTTGAGCGGCGCATACTGATTGTAGCCGGCACGCATGGCGCCATTCACTGCATCCAACAGCAGCGGATCGGGATCGAAATCCGGAAAGCCCTGGCCCAGGTTCACCGCGCCCCGCTCGGTAGCCAGAGCCGACATGACCGTAAAGATGGTGGTGCCCACATTGGGCAAACGTGATTTCATAGCCGGAAACAATACACGATCTTAAAATCGCGATTGTCTCGTCAAACCCCTTACCTGCAAGGAGCCCACCATGCTGCCCGATATTTCTTTAAAGCGCATCGACGGCGCTGCCGAGAACCTTCGCGACTATGCCGGTAAAGTGCTGCTCGTGGTGAATGTGGCCAGCCGGTGCGGTTTCACCCCCCAATATGCGGAGCTGCAGGCACTCTACGATGAAGTCAAGGATGCGGGGTTCGAAATTCTGGCTTTTCCCTGTAACCAGTTCGGCGCCCAGGAACCCGGCTCTCCCCAAGAGATCGCCCAGTTCTGCAGCACCCGCTATGCCGTGACGTTTCCGGTGTTCGAGAAGACTGATGTGAATGGGCCCAGCGCCCACCCGCTCTACCAGCACCTGAAGACAGCCGCGCCTGGGCTATTCGGCACCGAATCAATCAAGTGGAATTTCACCAAGTTTCTGATTGATCGCAGCGGCAAGGCGCTAGAACGCTATGCGCCTCAGCAGGGCGCAAAGGATATTCGTAAGGATCTGATGCCGCTGTTGGCGGAGTGAAACACGCGAGGTCGTTCTTACAAAGCTGCGTCAAAAATCTTTGATACAGCTAAAAATCAAAAGCCTGCTGAGGTGGTGGCTCTTGGACCTCGCCCTCAAACGATTTATCTGAGGCCTTGCGCTTAGGCCACGTTTCCCGTTTTGGGTTCCGACTTCCATGTTTGGTAAAAATCGTGCGCGCCTGCTCCCTGGATTCCCGATCCTTGCGCAGACTCCATAGCCGATCACGTGCCACTTTAGCAGCCTGCGAATGCTCAACGATGGGCTCAGGATAGGTTTCAGAACCCTGTTCTGGCGCCCATTGACGCGTGAATGTCCCCGTGGGGTCTTGATCGCCGGCTTGTTTTTCGGGGTTGTAAATGCGAATGGTGTTGATGCCAGTGGTGCCGCTTTGCATCTGAATCTGCGGCCAGTGAATGCCCGGTTCGTAATCGGTGTAGCGCCTTGCAAGATGCTCGCCGGTTTTTTTCCAGTGCAGCCACAGATGTTGACTTGCAAAGGAGGTGAGCATGGCCCGCATGCGGAAGTTGATCCATCCGTTGTGCTTTAAGTAACGCATGCAGGCATCGACAAAGGGCAGGCCGGTGCGGCCCTCGCACCAGGCGTCGAAACGCTGCTGCTCCTGCTCAGTGAATTCTTCCTCATTACGTATTGCGCGGGTTGCGGGATGCAAACACCGAAACTCGATTTCCGGCTCGCTTTCAAGCTTTTGCATAAAGTGACAGCGCCAGTGCAGACGACTCTCGAAGCTTTTCAGGCTGGCCAGCATCATGGCCCGATGGGGGTGACTGGTCTCGGCGCTCCACTGCTGCCGGGCTCGCCACAACGCATGCAGGACTTCGCGAAGCGACAGGCTTCCCCAAGCCAGGTGGGCAGAAAGCCGCGAACAGGAATTCTCAGAAGTGCCAGGACTACTCATATGACTGCGGTAATGCAGGCCCCGGCCATCCAGAAAGCTTCGCAAAAGCGCCACCCCTTCTTTGCGGCCACCCGGCTGGCGGCCTGGGCACGAATCGGTGCTGGCATGGTCAAGCCAGGCTACGAGGCTTTCCCTTGAGAAGGTCTCAGGAAGTTCGCTAATTGCACGCTGTATTGACACTGGCAAGGACTGAAACTCTCCAAGCGTTACCGGCACAGCCGACATGCGCTGATCCCAAATCCTGCCCCAGTCATCACGATCGTTCAGGCGGCGGACTACGCCATCTTGTGGTGTCTCGATCCAGTCCACACCAATTGCCCGACACCATGCCAACACACGGCGATCACGCTGATAGCTTGCCCAGTTCCCGGTCTCTTGATGACTGTGCAACGTGAATGCGCCAAGCTGCTTGAACAGCACGTTTAAAAGATCAGGCATTTCACCTTTTGCAAATAACAACGGAAGACCAATCCTTGCAGCACGCACCTGCAAGTCTTTTAAGCACTCCGCATAAAAGGCAGCATGTCGGCCGCTGGCATCTGGCGAGAACCACAGCGACGGCTCGTAGACCACCAGCCCCAGTACAGGGCCGCGCTCAGCGGCCTTGGCAAGCGCTAAATGGTCTTGCAGGCGGACATCACGCTTGAACCAAACGATTTGGGTTTCGAACATGGGCGCTACTTTAGCGCTGCAAACAGCGAGACGTAAGCCGGCGCATAGATTGCCACGGCCCCGCTGGGGCCTCGCAATGACGGCTAGGGGCACGCGGTGCCCGACTCAGGGTCAGGCACCGTCATCGTCAACATCGAAAACCGATACCACTGCGGTGGCTGACACCTTAGCCGACACCTCAGCCCTTAACGCGGCAGGCTGCTCTCACCCATCAGAAACTCATCCACCGCACGTGCGGCCTGGCGGCCTTCGCGAATCGCCCAGACCACCAGCGACTGGCCGCGGCGCATATCACCGGCAGCAAAAACTTTCTTCACATTGGTGGCATAGCAACGATCGCCATCGGTCGCGGCCTTGGCGTTGCCACGGGCATCCTTGTCAACACCAAAGGCCTCCAGCACTGAGCCTACTGGCGACACAAAACCCATGGCCAACAGCACCAGATCTGCCTTCATAGTCTTCTCGGTGCCCGGGACTTCGATCATCTTGCCGTCTTTCCATTCGACATGAACGCTCTTTAAGCCCACCACGCGACCGTTCTCACCACTGAACTCCTTGGTAGCGATCGCGAATTCACGCTCGCAGCCCTCTTCATGGCTTGAAGATGTGCGCATCTTGATCGGCCAATACGGCCAGACAAGGGGCTTATTTTCCTGCTCCGGCGGCTGCGGCAGCAACTCAAACTGCGTGACACTCGCCGCGCCATGCCGGTTCGACGTACCGACACAATCCGAGCCCGTATCACCACCGCCAATCACAATCACATGCTTGCCATCGGCGCGAATCTGGCCTTCCAATGAATCCCCTGCATTGATCTTGTTTTGCTGAGGCAAAAATTCCATCGCGAAATGAATCCCTTTGAGCTCGCGACCGGGCACCGGCAGATCACGCGGCTGCTCAGCCCCACCGGTCAGCAGCACGGCATCGAATTGACCAAGCAGTTCCTTAGGCGCGATGGTCTCCTTGGCCCAATTGGTCACCGTGGTACCTTTCGGCAATTCCGCCACCAACACACCCGTCTTAAACGTTACGCCCTCGGCCTGCATCTGGCCTACCCGCCGATCAATATGGTGCTTTTCCATTTTGAAATCGGGAATGCCATAACGCAGCAGTCCACCAACACGATCATTCTTCTCAAATACAGTGACATCGTGGCCTGCACGTGCGAGCTGCTGGGCTGCCGCCAGCCCAGCAGGGCCAGAACCCACCACAGCGATCTTCTTTCCTGTCTTGCGGGTGGCTGGCTGGGGCAGCACCCAGCCCTCGGCCCAGCCGCGATCAATGATCGCGTGCTCGATCGACTTGATGCCTACAGGATCATCATTGACATTTAGTGTGCATGCGGCCTCGCAGGGTGCGGGGCAGATACGGCCAGTGAACTCGGGAAAATTATTGGTGGAATGCAGCACATCCAGGGCATTGCGCCAGTCCTGTTGGTATACCAGGTCGTTGAAATCCGGAATGATGTTGTTGACCGGGCATCCGTTATTACAAAACGGTGTGCCGCAATCCATACAGCGTGCGGCCTGGGTCTTGGCCTGGGTATCGTCCAGGCCAATCACAAATTCCTTGTAGTTTTTAAGCCGCTGCTCGACTGGAAGATAGCCCTCCTCCAGTCGTTCAAACTCCATAAAGCCTGTGATCTTGCCCATTTATGCCACCGCCTTCTCTTGTGTTATTGCAGACTTGGCCGCAAGTTCTGCCAACGCCCGCCGATACTCATTCGGGAAGACCTTGATGAATTTTTCGCGGGCCACCGGCCACTGATCAAGAATTTCCCGCGCCCTTCGGCTGCCTGTCCAGCGATGATGATCTTCAATCAGTTTTTTCAGCGAGCCATCATCCTCGGCAGGCAGTTTCTCCAAGGTCACCATCGCAGTATTGCAACGCTTGGCAAAGCCACCATCTTCATCAAACACATAGGCCAGTCCACCGGACATGCCCGCTGCAAAATTCCGGCCAGTCCTGCCCAGCACCACCACACGGCCGCCCGTCATGTATTCGCAACCATGATCGCCTGTGCCCTCGACCACTGCGGTTGCACCTGAGAGCCGAACCGCAAAGCGCTCGCCCGCCACGCCGCTAAAAAACGCTTCACCCGAAGTGGCGCCATAGAGCACGGTATTGCCCACGATGATGTTGTCATGGGCCAGACCGCGAAAATCGATACTGGGACGCACGACTACCCGGCCACCGGAGAGGCCTTTGCCGGTGTAGTCATTGGCATCACCAATCAAATACAGCGTAATACCTCTGCACAAGAAGGCGCCAAAAGATTGTCCTCCCGTGCCCTCCAACTGAATGCGAATTGTGTCGTCCGGCAGTCCATCGGGATGATGGCGGGTGACCTCGCCGGAGAGCATCGCGCCTACAGTGCGATTCACATTGCGCGCTACTTCCATAAACTTCACGCGCTCACCACGCTCAATCGCGGGTCTGGATTTCTGGATGAGAACATTATCGAGTGCGCCTTCCAAACCATGATCCTGGGATTCGCTGTGATGGGCGATCTTGTGGAAGACCTCAGTGGCTTTATAGAAGAGCCTGGAAAAATCCAGGCCCTGGGCCTTCCAGTGGGCGATGCCCCTGCGGGTATCCAGAAGATCCACGCGGCCGATCAGATCCTCAAACTTGGAGATGCCCAGCTGGGCCATGATCTGACGGACTTCCTCGGCAATAAAGAAGAAATAGTTCACCACGTGCTCGGGCTTGCCAGAGAACTTCTTGCGCAGGGCTGGATCCTGAGTGGCCACACCCACAGGGCAGGTGTTGAGATGGCACTTGCGCATCATGATGCAGCCTTCCACCACCAGCGGTGCAGTGGCAAAACCAAATTCATCCGCACCCAGTAACGCACCGATCACCACATCGCGGCCGGTCTTCATCTGGCCATCAGCCTGCACACGGATACGACTGCGCAGTCCATTCAGGACTAAGGTCTGCTGGGTCTCGGCAAGGCCAATCTCCCAAGGTGTACCTGCATGCTTAATTGATGACCAGGGCGATGCACCTGTACCCCCATCGTGGCCCGCAATCACCACATGATCGCTCTTGGCCTTGGCCACACCGGCGGCCACCGTGCCGACACCCACCTCCGAGACGAGCTTCACTGAGATCGATGCGTGGGGTGCAACGTTTTTCAGATCATGAATGAGTTGCGCGAGATCTTCGATGGAATAGATATCGTGGTGCGGCGGTGGCGAGATTAGGCCAACACCCGGCACCGAGTGCCGCAGCTTGCCGATGTATTCCGAGACCTTGCCCCCGGGCAGCTGACCACCCTCGCCGGGTTTGGCGCCTTGGGCCATCTTGATTTGAATCTGATCAGCCGACACAAGGTATTCGGCTGTCACACCAAAGCGGCCGGAGGCAACCTGCTTGATTTTCGATCGCAATGAATCGCCATCGGAGAGTTCATAGTCAACCTCGACGACATCTTTGCCGATGATCTCCGAGACGCGCATGCCCTTGGCAATAGGAATGCCTTTGAGCTCGTTGCGATAACGGTTTTGATCCTCGCCGCCCTCTCCAGTGTTGCTCTTGCCGCCAATACGGTTCATGGCAATGGCCAGGGTGGTATGAGCCTCGGTGGAAATCGATCCCAAGGACATCGCACCCGTGGCAAAACGCTTCACAATTTCTTTTGCTGGCTCCACTTCATCAAGCGGAATCGCCTTGGCGGGATCGACCTTGAACTCAAACAGGCCCCGTAGGGTCATGTGACGCCTGCTCTGATCATTGATGATCTGGGCATATTCTTTATAGGAATTCCAGTTGTTGGCGCGGGTGGAATGCTGCAGCTTGGCAATCGCATCAGGAGTCCACATGTGGGCCTCACCGCGGATGCGCCAGGCATATTCGCCGCCAGTCTCCAGCATATTGGCCAGTACCGGGTCATTGCCGAATGCCTGCCGATGCATGCGAATCGCCTCCTCGGCAATTTCAAACACGCCAATGCCCTCCACCTGACTAGAGGTGCCGGTGAAGTATTTATCAATTGTGTCGCGATTAATGCCAATGGCCTCGAAGATGGCGGCGCCACAATAAGACATATAAGTGCTGATGCCCATCTTGGACATGATCTTGGAGAGCCCCTTGCCGATTGCTTTCACATAGTTGTAAATGGCCTTGTCTGCAGAAAGCTCGCCCGGCAGATCCTGATGCATCTGTGCCAATGTTTCCATTGCTAGATAGGGGTGCACGGCCTCTGCACCATAGCCCGCAAGCACGGCGAAGTGATGGACCTCGCGGGCGGAGCCTGTCTCGACCACTAGGCCGGCGAGCGTACGCTTGCCCTCACGCACCAGGTGCTGATGAATTGCGGACAACGCAAGAAGCGCAGGTATGGCCACCCGACTGGGTCCGATACCGCGGTCACTCACTATCAGGATATTTTTTCCTGACCCAATTGCGTCAATTGCCTCTGCGCACAGCGATGCCAGCTTGGCCTCGACGCCCTCGTGGCCCCACTCCAATGGGTAGGTGATATCCAGCACATAGCTCTTAAACTTGCCTTGGGTGTGCTGCTCTATATTGCGCAGCCGCTGCATGTCTGCGAAATCAAGAATCGGCTGACTCACCTCGAGCCGCAGCGGCGGGTTGACTTGGTTGATGTCCAGCAAATTTGGACGTGGGCCAATGAAGGAGACCAGCGACATCACGATCGCCTCGCGAATCGGATCGATCGGAGGATTGGTCACCTGTGCAAAGAGCTGCTTGAAATAGTTATAAAGCGGCTTGTTTTTATCGGAGAGCACCGCAAGCGGGGAATCATTGCCCATAGAACCCACAGCCTCTTCACCATTGGCGGCCATGGGCGCCATCAGAAACTTGATATCTTCCTGGGTGTAGCCAAAGGCCTGCTGCCGATCCAATAAGCTGATAGAAGATGCCACAGCGCGTTCATTCGCGGTGGCGCTGCCAAGCGAATCGAGCCTGATGCGCAGGTTCTCAATCCACTGCTTATAGGGCTTGGCCTTAGAGAGTGAAGATTTCAGCTCTTCGTCGTCAATCATGCGGCCCTGCTCAAGGTCAATCAGAAACATTTTGCCGGGCTGCAGTCGCCACTTGCGCACGATTTTGCTTTCCGGAATGGGCAGCACGCCGGACTCGGAAGCCATGATCACGAGATCATCATCGGTCACACAGTATCGCGATGGCCGCAAGCCATTACGATCCAGGGTGGCGCCAATCTGCCGACCATCGGTGAACACGAGTGATGCAGGGCCGTCCCAGGGCTCCAGCATGGCCGCGTGATATTCATAAAACGCGCGGCGTCCTTCATCCATCAGGGTGTGCTGTTCCCAGGGTTCGGGAATCATCATCATGGCGGCCTGGGCCATGGGGTAGCCGGCAGCCACCAACAACTCCAAGCAGTTATCAAAGGTTGCAGTGTCTGACTGATCTGCAAAGCTGATCGGGTAGAGTTTTTGCAGATCTGGGCCCAACACCGGTGAAGTCATCACGCCTTCGCGGGCGCGCATCCAGTTGTAGTTGCCCTTTACAGTATTGATCTCGCCGTTATGCGCCACCATACGATAGGGATGGGCCAGGGACCACTGCGGGAAAGTGTTGGTGGAGAAACGTTGATGCACGAGCGCCAGGGCAGAAACGCATCGTGCGTCGCGCAGATCCTGGTAATACTCACCCACCTGATCGGCCAACAACAACCCCTTGTAGACAATTGTGCGGCTCGACATGCTGGGCACGTAATACTCTTTACTGTGCTTCAGCTTCAATCGCTGAATGGCGCTCGATGCGGTCTTTCGGATCACATAGAGTTTTCGCTCCAGCGCATCCTGCACGATCACGTCGGCACCGCGACCGATGAAAATCTGTCGCATCACGGGCTCTTTCGCACGCACGCGTGGCGACATGGGCATGTCGCGATTGGTAGGCACATCGCGCCAGCCCAGCACCACCTGACCCTCCGCACGCACGGCCCGCTCTAATTCCTGCTCACAGGCCAGACGGGAGGCGCTTTCTTGTGGAAGAAAGATCTGCCCAACGCCGTATTCGCCGGGTGGCGGTAAGGTCACACCCTGCATGGCCATCTCCTCACGGAAATAGGCATCGGGAATCTGAATCAGGATGCCCGCGCCATCGCCCATCAGGGCATCCGCCCCCACCGCACCCCGATGATCCAGGTTACGCAGAATGTTCAGGCCCTGGGTGACGATGTCGTGGGACTTGTTTCCCTTAATGTGGGCAACGAAACCAACGCCACAGGAGTCGTGTTCGTTTTTTGGGTCGTAGAGGCCTTGAGCAGAGATCATGATGCGCAGCGGTAGGGTTTTCGGGCCGACAACTATAGCCCCGGCCCACCACTAGCAGCAAGAGAGAAAACGCTCCAAAGCCTTATAAAATATGATTATTAAATAGGGTCAGACAAAGTTTTATAGATGCACAATGATGGTTCGATTTATTAACAGGGACGTATCATTATGGTGCATCTGCAAATGCGGCTTTTAGGGGCCGGCCGCGGGGACGCCGGACCCAGCGGGCACGTTCTTCTACGGGAAGGCTGGCCATGGTTTCCTCTGTCGCCCATGGTTTGCCGCTTGCCAGGCCCTTTCGGATGCTCTCCCAGGCGCCATCAGTCACGCCCTGATCAATCACTGCGGGGTATTGAGCCTCGCGCTCAAAAGGGGTGTTACCCAGAGCCCAATAGCTGGGCAGCGGAGTCAGCCGAGGCTCAGGCCCCTGGCCGAGGTGAGCCCCAAGACTGGACCAGCGCCAGTCCACGGGCCTGATGGCAAGGCCCTCGCGCACCGGCAGCCACTCAATGGCCCGCTGCACAGTCAGGCCAAAGGTAGGCTCGTCGATCCAATAGGCGCGATAGCGGCCCTCCCATAGCGTGCCCTGACGTGACCAGCGTGAATTGAACCGACGTACATAACTCCTGCCGACCTGCTGCACGACATCGGCCATGGAGTCCGCACGCTGAGGCGTGACGAGCCAATGGGCCTCGCTTTTTAGCAGACAGTAGGCATGCACCCTGAGCCCAAAGCCAAGGGCGGCCTGCAGAAAAGATTCCAGATAAGCTTTGCGATCCTGATCGTCGCGAAAAATTTCAGCACGATCATGCCCCCGCTGAACCAGGTGATAGGTTCTTCCAGGACGTGCATCTCGGGCCTGTCGCGCCATGAGTTCCTCACGAACACTCGTTTAAGACATCATGCTACCGAGTGTGCGCCCGATGCAATTGCTTTTTCTAAAACCTCGGTAACTAAATTTTCATCAACCGCCTGTGTCTCCGCATGGCCCATGCTGCGAAGCACAACATAACGTACCTGGCCCGACTTCGCTTTCTTGTCGTGTGACATCCAGTCCAGGTAGACGCTGGCCGGCCAGTTCGGCGGCACGGTCGGCAGCTTTGCCCGTGCAATCAATCGTGTGATGCGCTCCTGCTGCGCGAGACTAATACCGCCCAAGCGGCACGATAAATCAGCGGCCAGCACCATCCCACAGCCCACGGCCTCGCCATGCAGCCACTGGCCATAGCCAAGGCCAGCCTCAATGGCGTGCCCGAAAGTATGTCCAAAATTCAAAATCGCCCGAAGGCCGGATTCGCGTTCATCCGAAGCAACCACCTGCGCTTTTAACTCGCATGAACGGCCAATCGCATGCATCAATGCAGACACATCACGCTGCAACAGGGCATCCATATGATCTTCAAGCCAAGCGAAAAATTCCGCATCCAGAATGCAGCCGTACTTGATCACCTCCGCAATACCGGCACTCAATTCACGATCCGGCAGCGTAGTTAGCATATTTGTGTCAATCAACACGGCGGCAGGCTGAAAAAAAGCGCCAATCATGTTCTTGCCCAACGGATGATTGATGGCAGTCTTTCCGCCGACGGAGGAATCCACCTGGGCTAAAAGTGTGGTGGGTATCTGAACAAAACGCATGCCACGCTGGTAACAGGCCGCCGCAAACCCCGCCATATCACCGATCACACCACCACCTAGGGCCAGCAGGGTCTCACCGCGCTCCATACGATGCTGCATCAGGCCATCGAAGATGATATTCAGATGCTGCCAATCCTTAAATTGCTCACCATCGGGCAGTGTGATCAGCACCACCTGATGGCCCAGCACCTCAAGCGTGTGTCGTATCGCATCAGCATAAAGGGGTCCAACACGATCATTGGTCACCAGGGCCACACGGCCGGGCGTTAAGGCCTGACGCCAACACGATTCGTGCTTGGATACGCCAGCACCAATCCAGATGGGATAGCTGCGCTCGCCAAGCGCGACTTCAAACGTTTTCATGTTGAAAAAATCCTGCCTGGGTTAGACCCTGCTCAATGTCGCGCATCACCACCGACACTGATGCGCGCGTGGTGGGAACAATCATGTTTGCAATGGAACGATACAACGGGTCACGGCGAGCATGTAGCGCCACGAGAGTCGCCCGGGGGTCATCGGATTGCTTGAGCAATGGGCGGCTAGTGTCATGCCGCAGTCGCAGCCAGAGATGCTCTGGATCGGCATCTAGATAAATCACAAAGCCCTGCTGCAGGGCCTTACGGTTTTCCTCGGCCAGGATCGCACCGCCCCCGGTCGTGATCACATGGCCTGATAGCGCCATAAACTCTTCAATAATTTTTGATTCGCGACGGCGAAACCCCTCCTCGCCTTCCAGATCAAATATGGTGGAGACGCTTGCCCCACAACGCCGCTCAATCTCGTGATCGGTGTCTAGAAAAGGCAGTCCGTGCCGTTTGGCGAGCCGTTTACCCACGGTGGTCTTGCCCGCACCCATCAGGCCGATCAGCACAATGTTCTTCACGGAAGGCAGTCTAGCAGGCGATACACTCTCATCCATGAATCCTGTACTTCGCTGGCTTGGCATCTTTTTGTCTGGACTGGTGGCCATTGTGGCCGTGGGCCTGCTGGTGATCGCACTGGCCACCCCACGGCTGCCGCCGATCACTGCGGTTGCCGACTACCAGCCCAAGATGCCGCTGCGGATCCTGACGGCGGATGGGGTGCTGATCGGGGAATTTGGCGAGGAGCGGCGCAGCCTGGTGCGGCTGCCTGATGTACCCAAAATCCTGGTGCAGGCCATCCTGGCCGCAGAGGATGATGGGTTTTTCCAGCACCGGGGTATCGACTTTCTGGGCATCGCCCGGGCCATGGTGGCCAATGTCTTCTCGGGCAGTAAGTCCCAGGGGGCTAGCACTATCACCATGCAGGTCGCAAGAAACTTCTACCTTTCCTCAGAAAAGACATTCACGCGAAAAATCTATGAGGTGCTGCTCGCCTCCGAGATCGAACGCAAGCTGACAAAAAATCAAATCCTTGAGCTCTATCTGAATCAGATCTATCTGGGCAAACGGGCCTATGGATTCGCAGCTGCCTCGCAGACTTATTTCGGAAAAGAAGTCTCCCAAATCACGCTGGCCGAAGCGGCGATGCTGGCCGGTCTGCCGAAGGCGCCCTCAGCGTTTAATCCGGCAACCAATCTACGCCGCGCCACGCTGCGTCAGCACTATGTGCTGGGCAGAATGGAAAAGCTCGGCCTAATCAGTCAACGCCAGGCAGAGGCTGCCAAGCGTGAAAAAATCACGGTGATCGGCCGCGCCGATGATTTTCCAGTCAGGGCACCCTATATCGCCGAGATGGCGCGACAACTTATTTTTGATCAGTACAAAGAGGAGGCCTACACCCGTGGGCTTACGGTCTACACCACGATCACCGCAGAGGAGCAGCGTGCGGCCCACAAGGCTGTCCGTCAGGGGCTGCTGGAGTATGACCGTCGCCAAGGCTGGCGGGGGCCGGAGGCCTTCATCACCCTGCCGGGGTCCCGGGATGCATTTGAGGATGCGATTGAGGACGCCCTGAATGACCGGCCCGACAGCGATGAATTGCTCACCGCCATCGTGACCGATGTCAGCGAATCCAATGTGGTGGTGCGCCGAGCCCGCGGCCATCGTATCGAGATTAGCGGCGAGGGATTGAAGTTCGCAAGTCCAGGCCTATCGTCCGTAGCGCCACCCGCCAAACGACTGCGCAAGGGTGCAGTGGTCAGAATCCTGCGTATGGATAGCGGCGAATTCGAGATCACACAACTGCCAGAAGTGGAATCCGGATTTGTTGCGCTCAACCCGCAGACGGGTGCCATCCGTGCCCTGGTAGGCGGATTCGATTTCAATCGCAATAAATTCAACCGAGTCACCCAGGCATGGCGGCAGCCCGGCTCGGCCTTCAAGCCTTTTATCTATGCGGCGGCACTGAATCGCGGATTTTCCCCCTCCACCATCATCAATGACTCGCCCGTGCAGTTCGATCCCGGCCAGACCGGCGGCCAGGCATGGGAACCCAAGAACTATGACGGAAAGTTCGATGGCCCCATGAGCATGCGTACCGGACTGGCGAAGTCCAAAAACATGGTCTCAATTCGCATCCTGCACTCGATTGGGCCGCGCTATGCGCAAGATTTCATTACCCGTTTTGGATTTGAGCCCGAAAAGCATCCGCCTTACCTCACCATGGCTCTTGGCGCGGGCTCCGTCACACTGATGCAGATGGCCAGCGGCTACGCAGTCTTTGCCAATGGCGGCTATCGCATCAATCCCTATCTGATCGACCGCATCGTGGATCTGAAGGGCAAAACCATCGGCAAAGCGCAGCCCAACAAGGCGGGGACCGAGAGCCTGCGTGTCATTGATCCCAGGCATGTCTTCATCATCGACAGCATGATGCAGGAGGTCGTCCGTTCAGGCACGGCCGCGCGCGCCAACAGCCTGGGCCGAAGCGATCTGGCCGGCAAAACAGGCACCACCAACGATTCTCACGATGCCTGGTATGCGGGCTATTCGCCAAGCATGGTGGGGGTGGCCTGGGTGGGATTCGATCAGCCAAGAAAACTCGGCGACCGTGAAACCGGTGGGGGGCTCGCCCTGCCAATCTGGATCGACTATGCAAGGGTCGCGCTGGCGAAGTCCCCGATGACTAGCCGCGTCATGCCCAATGGCGTGCTCAACATCAACGGGGAGTACTACACCCAGGAAAGTCGGCCTGGTGTGGGTGTGGCCAGCGTAGGCCTGCGTTAAGGTTTATCGCGCCTTAAGAGAGCGTTTCGCCCGATTCGAAAGCGGCCTCTTGCGCCAGGACCTGCCAGAAATCGGTGCCCTGGCGGGTATCCTGCCAGCTGCTGCCATTCCAGACAAAATGAAACGCACCGCGCGGCGAAGCAAGCCAGATCTGCTGCATGGGCGCCTGAGCATTGATCACCATTTTTCTGCCTGACTCAAATTCCAACTCCAGCACCGGCCCCTGTCGAACCGCTTCAATGTCAATATCGTGGGCCTCGGCCCAGCCATCGACCCTACTTTCAATCATTGCCCAGACCTTCGCTGTCTGATCCAAAAATTCAGATTCCGTCATACTTGCCACTCATGATGAATTCATTAAACAGAGGCCCACGGGCCGTGGCCCTAATGGGTTCCCTGGTGCTGGCCATGATTTTAGTGGGCTGCGGTCAGAAAGGGCCCTTAACCCTGCCCAAGCCCCAGTTTCCCGCACCCGACACCACCCCGCCCGTACAACAGAAATGAAGCCACAGATTTCTTCCTCTGGACCACTGGCCCAGACCGCATTTCAGCGCAATGGGGCGGGGCTGCTTTGCTGCGATGGCCTTCCCTTATCAGAGGTGTCAAAAACATTCGGCACACCCACCTATGTCTATTCCGAACGCACGATTGTTGAGGCTTTTCAACGCTTCACACAAGCCGCCAGTGGCCGCAACACTCTGATCTGTTACGCATTGAAGGCGAATTCAAGCCTTGGGGTAATTCGCCTGCTTGCGGCACAGGGCGCTGGTTTCGATATTGTGTCGCTTGGGGAATTGCAGCGGGTGATCGCCGCAGGGGGGCAGGCCGATCGCATCGTGTTCTCTGGCGTGGGAAAGACACAGGCGGAGATCGCCGCAGCACTTCAAGCCGGAATCAAATGCATCAATGTTGAATCCGCGGCGGAACTGGAGATGGTCGCGCAGACAGCGGGCCAACTGAACACAGTCGCGCCCATTTCCCTGCGTGTGAACCCCGATATCGATGCCCAGACACACCCCTACATCTCCACAGGATTAAAAGACAACAAATTCGGCATTCCCATGGATCAGGCCGAGACCGTCTATCGGCGTGCACAGGCATTACCCAGCATCTCGATTCAGGGCATTGATTGTCACATCGGCTCGCAGATCACCAGCCTTGCGCCCTTTATTGATGCACTGAGTCGGGTGCTGGCCCTTGCCGATCGACTCGCAGCAGCGGGCATCACGCTTCACCACCTGGATCTGGGCGGCGGCTTGGGCATCTGCTATGACCAGGAAACGCCGCCCGCGCCACAGGCCCTGCTCGATGCAGTATTCGCACGGCTGGCGGACTGGCAGCACACCCGTGCAACACCACTGCCTGAAGTCTTATTTGAATTTGGCCGTGCCATCGTCGGCAATGCCGGTGTATTGCTCACACGCGTGGAACTATTAAAGCCAAGCGAACACAAAAACTTCGCCATCATTGATGCAGCGATGAATGACTTGATGCGCCCGGCACTCTACGAGGCATGGCACGCGGTGGAACTTGTTGCACCCGCCACCACGAACACCAAACGCTGGGATCTGGTTGGCCCAGTCTGCGAGAGCGGTGATTGGATTGCCCGCGATCGCGAGCTCGGACTGGCCCAAGGTGATCTGCTGGCGATACTCTCGGCCGGCGCCTACGGCATGAGCATGAGCTCGAATTACAACAGCAGGCCCCGCGCAGCAGAGGTTCTCGTGGACCGGGAGGGCCGGGCCCACCTGATCCGCCGACGAGAGGAATTCTCAGACCTGATCGGCCCCGAGCGGATTCCTGATCATTTGCGCGGATAGATTCGCAGCCCCAGCAGCAGGCCCGTTACCGCCGTGGCGATGAGGGGATCGGTGAAATTACTTTTACCGGTGCGATGTAAAAAGAAGTGCACCAGGGCCAGCAACACCACCGCATAGACCAGTCGATGTAGCCGCTTCCAGGCCATGCCAAGCCGCCGTATCGCTGATTGATTGGACGTAATGGCCAGCGGCACAAGCAAACCAAAAGCGATCAGGCCTACAGTGACGAATGGCCGCTTGATGGCGTCACGCAACACTTCAGCCCAAACAAACTCATGCTCAAAGGCCCAGAAGCTCAAGAGATGCACAACCGCATAGGCAAAGGTCCACAGGCCCAGCATACGCCTGAGCAGCACAAGCTCTGGCCAATTCAAAAGCCTGCGCAGTGGCGTGACACCCAGCGTGACCAGAAGTATGGTGAGACACCATAGCCCAGTAGCACGCAGGATCGCCTCCTGGGGATTGGCGCCCAGCTGATGGGTGAATGCACGCACCAGCAGATCCGCCATAGGCACTGCACACAGCAGCCAGATCAGCAGACGGGTGGTGCGAAACGAGCTCAATAGAATGTCTTCAGATCCATGCCAGCATAGAGCCCCGCGACCAGCTCAGCATAGCCGTTGAACATTTCAGTCTTACGGCGTGGTGCAAATAAAAAATCGGTGCCCAGTACGCGCTCCGTGGCCTGAGACCAGCGGGGATGGGGAACTTCGGGATTCACATTCGCATAGAAACCATATTCACGCGGTGCAGTAAGGGTCCATAGCGTAGGTGGCTGAGCCTCCACCAAACGAATCTTGACAATCGATTTGATGCTTTTGAAGCCATACTTCCACGGAAGAATCAGGCGCACCGGCGCACCATTTTGTTCAGGCAGCGTTACGCCATACATGCCAAAGGTCAGCATGGCCAGTGGATTGAGCGCTTCATCGATGCGCAGGGCCTCGATGTAGGGCCACTTGATCTGACGTATCGCCAACCCCGGCATCTGCTGCGGATCCGCAAGCGTGGTGAATTCAATAAACTTGGCCGACCCCAGGGGCTGCACACGTTTGATTAACTCTGAGAGCGAATAGCCGACCCAAGGAATCACCATGGACCAGCCTTCGACGCAGCGTAGTCGCGATACGCGCTCTTCCATTGGCGCGAGTTTGCGCAACTCATCGATATCGAACTCGCGGGGTTTGGCCACGAGGCCCTCAACCGAGACCTTCCAGGGCGAAGTCTTCAGCAGGCCCGGTGCCCGATCAGCAGGATCATCCTTATCCAGGCCAAACTCGAAAAAATTGTTGTAAGTGGTGGCCTCAGCAAAGGGCACAGGCTGATCAAGAATCGAAAACCGGCTTGTTTTACCGGGCAGCGGCGCATAACGCGATTGGGCGCGTGGTGAAGAGGCAATCACGCCACTTGATAATCCGCTGGCTGCAAACGATGCGGCAAGCAGCAAAGAGCGCCGGCTGCGAAAGACCTGCTCAGGTGTGACCTGAGATGCCAGATGGGTGCCGCGAATCAGACCCTTTAGATCAGAGCGTGCCATAGGAATGCAGACCGGACAGGAACATGTTCACGCCCAGGAATGCAAAACCCGTAATCAGCAGTCCGATTAGAGACCAATAGGCCGCGACCTGGCCGCGAAGCCCCTTCATCATGCGCAGATGCAGCCAGGCCGCATAGTTCAGCCAGACAATCAGGGCCCAGGTTTCTTTGGGATCCCACTGCCAATAGGTGCCCCAGGCCTCAGCGGCCCAGAGGGCGCCAAGAATCGTGGCCACGGTAAAGAATGCAAAGCCCACGGCAATGGCACGATACATCACGTCATCGAGAATTTCGAGTGCAGGCAGTGCATCCGCAATACGACGACGTAGAGCAATTACTGCGCCGATGAAGGCGGCCGAAATCCCAAAATAAAGCGCCCAGTAATCGGGCAGTCCCGTACGCCGAAACACCAGAGGCTCTGCACACAGCAGCACACCCAGCACAAACAACGGCACCAGTTTCCATGTGTTGCGGGTGTGCGCGTTTTCTTTGATCAGATAGGCAAAACCCACCATGGCAGCAAGCGAAAAAGTGCCGTAGCCCACGAAGTTGGCGGGCACATGGATCTTCATCCACCACGACTGCAATGCCGGCACCAGGGGCTGGATCTCATGGCCGGCACGCGCGCCGATATACCAGAGCAGAAATGCCACTGCAGCTGTAATCACCAGCAACACAAAACCGCCAAGACTACGAGTCTTGTAGCGGACTTCGTAGTAGAGATAGAACATCGCGGTGATCACCGCAAACAAAATGAAGACCTCATAGAGATTGCTGACCGGGATATGGCCCACATCGGGGCTGATCAGGTAAGACTCATACCAGCGCACCAGAAGACCAATAAACCCCATTACGCAGGCCGACCAGGTGAGTAGACTGCCCATCCAGAGTGCCGTTGGTCCCTTGGCAAAGAGTCCCACCCAGTAAGAAATCGTGGCCAGACTGAACAAGGCGCACATCCAGAGAATCGCGGACTGCGATGACAGAAAATATTTCAGCAAGAGGTTGCTCTCTGCAGCAGTGGCTGAACCCCCATACATGGACACCGCCAAGAGTGCGGCGCCAGCACAGCCCACCACATAGGGCCGCAAGGCAGACCAGAGGTAACCCAGAAAGACCACGGCGGGCACACAGACCCAAAGGATCACAAGCTCATAGATATCCATGAACCCCGCGTAACGCTGGGTGGCGAAGCCCGCGCCCAATGCGGCCAGCGCGCCAAAGACGATGTCCCAGACGCCCCAGCGGCGCAGCAACGGCTCATCGGATGTCAGTACGGTTGTTGCGGTATTCATGTTGTACTCCCCCTCGAGGATGAGATCTTCACCAAGGCGGAAAATTCCTTATCGAAATCCATCGTCTGCCGGGGCGTGGAAGCCGCAATTTTGAGCATGGCCTGGCCATGCTCGCGGGAGGCCCACAGCCACACCCGGCGCTCCTGAATGTAGAGCATCGCGAAAATACCCAGGGTGAGCAATAGACACCCTATGTAGACCGTGGTCTTACCCGGGGATCGGGTAACCTGAAAGACGCTGGCCTTGACCTCCTGAAAGTCCTTCAGCGAGATCAACAGTGGTGCATTGAAGAGCTGCGCATCACTCACGGCATTTAAGGCAAGCTGTGCAAAGCGGACATTATCTTCATTGCGGACCATCGGGGCGAGCCCATCCTTAGCCCGGGCCTGCTGCCAAAGCTCCCAGAATGATCCTGTCAGGAGCCGCAGCACAACCTCCGTAGCCCGATCGCGCTCGGCCTCGGGAACGGTCTTTTCTAAAAGCTGACCCAGCTGGTCAATACCACCCTCGGCCACGGCGGTCAGTGCCTTGTCCGAACTTTCCGCCAGCGTTGAGGCGATATTGGCGGGTGCTGACTGGGCAGCGAAGCGCTTGGCAGCGGCGGACCTTAGGGCTGGATCGAGCAGCGCAGCCCTCAGCCGCATGAATTCGTCTAATGAATCCTTCGCATCGGCCGGAATCCGCAAATACCGAAACTGTTCATCGGGTGAGTTGCGCATCCCCGCAAGAAACACCCGTATGCCATCCAGTTCAACAGGCAGCATATAGGTATGAAATTCCTTAGCCTGGCCACTCGGATCGCGAAGCTTGTAATTGATTGAAGGCCCAACGTTGCGCATGGTCTTCGCTTTTGCAGAGTTCAATGCTGGCGATAACACCGTTGCCACATGCTGCTGAAAAGGATCTTTGCCCAACTTTTCATCGTTGGGATCAGAAATGTTTTCCACATTGATGGGCTTAAACCCAGTGATCTCCAGGGATAGGCTGCCCTGTCCATTACGCAGACCAACACTCTGGCCGACCCGAACATCAATTGGCAGGGTTGTGCGCAGTGGTCCGGCCATGGGATAGGCCACAAGCTTTAATGCCGAACCACCATCATCAAAACTGGACTGATAAATCGCAACCCCACGATGAATCAGGGGCTTATTCACCTCGATCGTGGCACTTTTTGTCTCCCCAGTCTGCTTGTCTTTGAGCACCACGTCACTGGCAAAAAGCTTGGGCATGCCCGTGGGATAGTAATCAATCCGGAATTGCTTCAGATGTAATTCAAACGGCAGATCCAGCAGCAGCGTGCCGTTACCCTGGGCGATCACAGCAACATCGGTGGTGCCGCCCTCAGGCACGAGAGAGTTGGCCCGATAACTCGGTGTTGAGGCGGGCAGACGGGCAGTATCAGGAACCTCTGTGCCCTGAAATTGCGCCATCTGCAGGGGTGTTTTTCCAGACCACCAGGTCACTGCCTTAAGGGGCAATTCACTATCCAGCAACCCGCCCAGTGAAATCACCACAATCGCCAGGTGGGCAGCGATATAGCCGAACCGATTCGAAGTGCCCTTACGCGCAACCATCACAGGCATCCGATCTTGTTGGGCAGCGTCTGCAGAACGAATCCGATAGCCACGGGATTTCAGATCTGCTGCGATTTCAGCAATCGCCACATCCAATTCATGATCGGGCATGCTGACCGCCTGCCGATGTTTGAATGCTGGGAAAGCTGTATCGCGAACCTTCTCCCGCCAAGCGCGGGCGTCTTTCAACATCTTGGGCGTGTTGCGCACAAGGCATAGGCTCGTGGAGACCAGCATCAGGCCCATGATGACCAGAAACCATGGCGCGTTATACACACGGAAGATATCCAGCGCAGAGAAAACCTCGGCCCAGAATGCGCCAAATTGATTCACATAATTAATGGGTGGTGCGTTCTGGCCCACGATGGTGCCGATGGCACTTGCAATGCACACCACCACCAAGGCGGAGATCGCAAAACGCATCGAACTCAAGAGCTCAATGGTGTCGGCAAGAATTCTATGGCGTGTGCTGATCTCCAATCCGCCCGTGGAGGGGGCGGACTGATCGAGTTCAGGGTCAAGTGGGGGACTGGCCATTCCGAAAACGCACTGGCCTGATTAGACGAAAAGAAAGGCTAGCGAATTGATGCGACGTACTCAGCCACCGCAGCGACTTCGCTATCCGACATTTTCGAAGCGATCGTGGTCATCTGCGCACTGTTCTTGCGCTGACCACCACGAAATGCATTGAGTGTCGATTCTGTGTACTCAGGATGCTGACCTGCGAGCCTTGGGTACTGCGCAGGAATACCCGCGGCATTGGGTCCATGGCATCCGGCACAGGCCGGCAGGCCCTTTTCCGGGGCGCCCGAGCGATAGATCTTTTCACCAGCAGCAATCAATTCTTTGCGCTTGGGCGCAGCGGCATTTGGTTTTTGAGACGCATAGAAAGCACCGAGGTTGCGCATGTCCTCTTCAGAAAGCATGGTGGCAAAGCCCAGCATGATGGCGTTGTTGCGCTCAGGCTCTTTAGCGCCAGGCTTCAAACGGAAATTTGCGAGCTGTTTTTCGATATAGGCGGCATGTTGACCAGCAAGAATGGGATTTTGCGGAATCATGCTGTTGCCATCCGGCATATGGCAGGCCGCGCAGACGGCGCCCGCAGTGGCCTTGCCTTTTGCAATATCGGCCACTGGCTTAGCGGGAGCAGGATCGGCAGCGCTGGCAGGCTGGGCCAGGCCAAAGGCGGATACTGCTGATGCAACTATAAGGGCGGCAACACTGGAAACAACATTTTTGCCCAGAAGGCGGACCCTGGAAACCATGTCAAACTGGCAACGCATAATGACTCCCTGCTCGTCTTGTCTTTAACCTACTTATTTTAGTCGAGTCCGCACGCCGCATGTCTGCGATACCCCAAAACCCTCTGCCTCCACTCAAGGATTGGATCCATCAGATCAGCTTCCTGACGAGCGCAGCCAGGGCTGCTGATCTGCCCAGCCTAGGCGCGGGTGAAGTCGCCATCGCCGGCCGCTCCAACGCGGGAAAATCATCTGCCTTGAACCTGATCTGTAACCGGCGGCGCCTGGCCTTCAGCAGTAAAACGCCTGGCCGGACCCAGCTGATCAATTTGTTCACCCTGCAACATCAGGACACCGAAATCGGCCGACTCGTAGACCTTCCCGGCTACGGCTATGCGGCGGTGGATCGCACCACCAAGGCCCGCTGGCAGCGGGAGCTGGCCAACTTTCTTGAGTCACGCATCAGTCTTGTGGGGCTCATTGTGGTGATGGATATTCGGCACCCCTTCGGTCCGCTGGATCTGCAATTACTGCAATGGTTTGATCGCCGCCAGCAGCCCATTCATGTGCTGCTGACCAAGGCCGACAAGCTCACGCGCAACGAGCAGGCAAGGGCCCTCGCGGCAGCCAAGCGCAGCATCGCTGAACATGCGAACAGCTGGGGTGAACGCACATCGGTGAGCCTATTTTCTGCCACCACCCGAATCGGCCGCGACGAGGTCTTGGAAAAAATTGCACAATGGTGGCAGGTGCCCGCCAGCCAGGAAACAATGGAGAAACCAAAAAAAAAACCCGGCGAGGGAATCGCCGGGCGGGAACGCCTAAATTAGAGGTTAGGCACCCGCTCAGGGAGGAGAAGCGGGAGACGACAAGTCGCCTACGAAGAAGCTTATGTCCAAGACATAAAATTGTCCAATAATAACCACACAAGAAAGTAGGAAATGAGTCTGACAGCCCGCTACCCATTCATTCGGATGCGTCGAAATCGGCGTGAGGCTTGGTCTAGAGCCCTTGTTAGTGAGCACTCGATATCAGTCAGTGACCTGATCTATCCGGTCTTTGTCATGGAGGGACAGGGTCAGGTTGTCGACGTACCGTCTATGCCAGGAGTCTGCCGCTACAGTCTGGATCGGCTGCTGCCCGTGGCTGAAAATGCGGCCAAACTGGGCATCCCGGTCCTGGCGCTCTTCCCGGTGATCGATCCTACCAAAAAAACTGCGGATGGACGAGAGGCCTACAACCCTGCCGGCCTGGTTCCCAGGGCGGTGCAGGCGCTGAAAAAACACGTGCCCGACATTGGCGTAATGACGGATGTGGCGCTTGACCCCTATACCAGCCACGGACAGGATGGCCTGATCGATGAAGAGGGTCGCATCCTGAATGATGAAACCGTGAAGGTGCTGGTTGAACAGTCGCTTGCGCAGGCGCAGTGCGGTGTTGATATTGTTGCGCCCTCGGATATGCAGGATGGCCGGATCGGTGCCATCCGGCAGGCCTTGGAATCCAAGAACTTCATTCACACCCGCATCATGTCCTATGCGGCGAAATACGCCTCGGCCTACTACGGACCATTTCGTGATGCGGTGGGCAGTGCAGCCAATCTGGGCAAGTCAGATAAAAAAACGTATCAGATGGATCCGGCCAATACCAATGAAGCCCTGCGCGAGGTTGCACTTGATATTGAAGAAGGCGCCGATATGGTGATGGTCAAACCCGGCATGCCTTATTTAGATATTGTTTGGCGCGTAAAGGAGGCGTTCGGTATGCCCACCTTCGCCTATCAGGTGAGCGGAGAATACGCCATGCTCAAGGCAGCCGCGGCAAACGGCTGGCTTGATGAAAAGAAAGTCGTATTGGAGGCGATGATGGCCTTTAAGCGGGCAGGCGCCGATGGCGTGCTGACGTACTCTGCGCCTGACATTGCGCGGTGGCTTAAAGAAGCTTAAGGCCTGATCAAAGCCCTAGTCACTACCCCGACTGGTCACCCCCTAAAGCCTTGTACAGACGGGCCATGGTAGACAGCAGGGCACGCCGGGCTGCAATCACTGACTGTTGGGCATTGAATTCATCGCGTTGTGCATCCAACACTTCCAGAAAACTGGAGATACCGGCCTTGTATCGCGCCTCTGCGAGTGTGCGCCGCTGCTGCTGTGTTTTTTCTAATCCGATCAGGGCTGCAAGCTGCTCACTGATCTGGGCCCGTGCGATCAGGGCATCGGCAACCTCTCTGAAGGCCTGCTGAATTGTTTTCTCATACTCTGTAACGGCCATAATCTTGCGCGCCTGGGCAAGATCGAGATTGGCCACATTTCTGCCGCCAGAAAATATCGGCAGGCTCAGGCTCGGTGTGAAAGACCAGGCACCACTGCCGCTATCAAACAATCCAGATAACTCTGGGCTTGCTGTGCCACCGCTAGCAGTCAAACTCACACGCGGGAAAAATGCTGCGCGTGCAGCCCCGATATTGGCATTGGCCGCCATTAATCTTTGTTCGGCCGCAATGATGTCGGGCCTGCGTATCAGCACATCCGCAGGAACACCCGCAACCACCACGGGCATGAAGTTCTGATCTGCCAAGCTGCGGCCCTCGGGCCAATCCGGGCCATCTTTGCCAATCAACACGCGCAGAAAATTCTCAGCCTGGCCGCGCTGACGCTCCAAGGCAGCCAACTCTGCCCGGGCAACCTCTCGCAGACCCTCGGCACCCAAGACGTCCAATTCACTAGCCAACCCTGCCTCACGACGCCGAGTCACGAGCTTTAATGTTTCTTGCCGACCTTCCAGTGTTGCCTTGGCCAATACCGCACGCTCTTCGGCCTCTTTCAAAGCGAGATATGCATCCGCCACATCCGCAATCAGGCCGAGCTGAAATGCGCGCTGGGCCTCCTCGCTGGCTAGATAATTCGCCTTTGCAGCAGCACTCAGACTGGCCACTCGGCCCCAGAAATCCAACTCAAAGGCAAGCAGGCCCACATTGACGTCAAAGCGCCTCGTCACCGCCTGATTGCGCAGCGTGACGTTGGAGGGCAGGCTGAGTGCAGACTGCGATGCATTGAGACTCACATTGGGTAGCTGATCCGCACGCTGCACACCATAAACTGATCGCGCTTCTTCCACACGCGCCACCGCAATACGCATGTCGCGGTTGTGCTCAAGCGCCGTGGCGATCATCGCCTGCAGGCGACGGTCGGGAAAGAAATCGCGCCAATCCCGAGATGCAGGCTGGCTTGATGGCTCAATCTTAATTGGCCAATCTTTGGGCACTGGGGCCTGCGGCCGCTCATAGCTCGGGGCCATAGAGGCGCAGCCCGACAACAGGAGCATGAGCGCTAAGGGTATGCGGCGATTAATCATGGCCGGCCTCCTGATGGTGGCGTGCATGGCCAGGGAATATTTTTCGGACCACCACAAAAAACACTGGCACCAGAATCACCGCGAGGAAAGTAGCAGCTAACATGCCGCCAATCACACCGGTGCCAATTGCGTGTCGACTGTTGGCACCAGCCCCGGTGGAGATGGCAAGCGGCAACACTCCCAGAATAAAAGCGAAAGAGGTCATCAGGATGGGACGGAACCGCAGACGACAGGCCTCCAGCGTGGCATCGATCAGCGACATGCCACGCTCCTGCAATTCACGGGCATACTCAATGATCAGAATCGCATTCTTGGATGACAGGCCAATGATTGCAATCAATCCCACTTTGAAGTAGACATCATTGGGCAGGCCCCGCAGAGTCACCGCTAGGGTTGCACCAAAAATACCCAGTGGCACTACCAGGATCACCGCAAAGGGAATAGACCAGCTTTCATAGAGCGCTGCCAAGGCAAGAAACACTACCAGGAGCGAGACTGCAAACAAAAGCGGTGCCTGACTGCCGGAGAGTTTCTCTTCATAAGAAGTGCCAGACCACTCAAAGCCAAATCCCGGTGGCAGTTGCTGCGCGATATCTTCCATCGCCTGCATGGCTTCACCAGTGCTTCGGCCCGGAGATGGACCACCCGCGATCTTCATTGCCGGCAATCCGTTATAACGATCAAGCTTCGGTGCACCAATGATCCACCGGGTGGTGACCAGCTCTGAGAGTGGCACCATCCCGCCGGATCGGTTTCGCACGGATAGCGTGAGAATTTTTTCTGGCGTAGAACGCAGCTCGTCCTCACCTTGCATTAAAACGCGCAGGATGCGGCCCTGCCGCTCAAAGTCATTGATATAGGCGACACCCAGCGTGGCCTGCAATGTTTCATTTAAAGTGGCGATCGATACCCCGAGGGTTTCCGCTTTACGACGATCGATATTTAGCAGCAACTGTGGGCCCGCCTCCTGGCCCTCGGGCCGCACGCCCATCAGCACAGGATTCTGACTCGCCATACCGAGCGCGATGTTACGGGCCTCCATGAGTCTTTCGCGGCCCAGGCCGGAGCGATCCTGGAGACGAAAATCGAATCCGCCCGTGGCTGCCAATTCAGGAATGGGCGGTGGATTGATGGCGAAAATCATGGCCTGCTTGATCTGGAAAAACGCCATATTCGCCCGCTGAATCACAGCGCGCGATGTTTGGCTCGCCTCGGGCCGGTCTTCCCACTCTTTCAGTCGCACAAAGGCAAGGGCAGCATTCTGGCCACGACCAAAGAATGAAAATCCCACAACACCAATCACTTTGGAGACTTCGGGCTGCTTCAGATAAAACTGCTCAACCTGCTCCAGCACCTCCACCGTGCGTTCCTGAGAGGCACCCGCGGGCAGCTGCACCACGGTAATGAAGTAGCCCTGATCTTCCTCTGGCAGAAAACTTCCCGGCAGATTGATAAAGAGCCAGCCTGCTGCAGCAACAATGGCGGCATAGAGCACCAAATAGCGTGCTGTTTTGCGGACGGCTTTTGCAACCCAGGACTGATAACCCTGGGTGAGGCGATCAAAGTGTCGATTAAACCAGCCAAAGAATCCGGATGTTGGCAGCAACGATTTACCGGGCGTGTGTTTTAGCAACGTGGCGCAGAGCGCTGGTGTCAGGGTAAGCGCCATCAGCGCTGAGAACAGCATGGTCAGAATCAAGGTCACCGCGAACTGGCGATAGATCACACCCACTGAACCGCCAAAGAAAATCATCGGTGCAAACACGGCGGTCAACACGAGTGTCATGCCGATGATGGCATTAAAGATCTGGTCCATTGCCTTACGGGTAGCCTCCCGCGGGGAGAGGCCCTCCGTGGTCATGATGCGCTCCACGGCCTCCACCACCACAATTGCATCATCCACCACGATACCGATAGCCAATACCATGGCAAACAGAGTCAGCACATTGATTGAAAAACCGAATAGATACAGCCCTGTTAATGCGCCGGTGAGTGCCACTGGGACCACAATGGTTGGAATCAAGGTGGCCCGGAAGTTTTCCAGAAACAGGTACATCACCAGAAACACCAGGATGATGGCCTCAACCAGGGTCTTCAATACTTCATTGATAGAAATATCCACGAAGCGGGATGTGTCATAGGGCACATCCCAAGAGACACCCGCCGGAAATACCTGTGCAAGCTCGGCCATCTTTGCCCGAACGGCCTTGACCACATCCAGAGCATTACCATCGGGTGAGACACGAATCGCGATCGCAGCATTGGGCTGGCCATTGAGCCGCGCAAAGATGTTGTAGTTCTCGCTGCCCAACTCCACACGGGCAACATCGCGCAGCCGGACAGCCGCGCCATTGGGCAGAGTGCGCACCAGGATGTTGCCGAATTCCTCCGGGGTCTGCAGTCGGCTTCGGCTTACGATCACGGCGTTCAGCTGTTGACCGCTTGCAGCCGGGGCCTGACCGATCTCGCCGGTGGCCAATTCAATATTTTGTGCCCGCACGGCTGCAACCACATCAGAAGATGCAAGCGCATATGCATGTAGCCGCTCGGGCTTGAGCCAGATACGCATCGAATACTCTGTGCCGAACAGCAAGGCCTCACCGACGCCCTTCACACGTCGGATTGGATCCAAAACACTTGCTGCGGCAAAGCTGCCCAGGTCCACCGAGGTTTTACTTTTGTCAGGTGAATATAGGCTTAAGATGATTACGTAGTTACGCGAGGGTTTTGTCACCGGAACACCCAGGCGACGCACATCATCCGGTAGGCGCGCCTCAATGCGCTTGAAACGGTTCTGCGCTTCTACCGACGCAATGTCAATATTGGTACCTGGTCGGAAGGTCAGTGTGACGGTACCCACACCCTGCTCGGATGCGGATTCCATGAAGAGCAGATTCTCAATGCCATTCATCTCCTGCTCGATGAGCGAAGTGACAGTGTCTTCCACTACCTTCGCGGCAGCACCCGGATAAGTGATGTTGAATGAAATGGCAGGCGGCGCAACGGCCGGATACTGAGAAAGCGGCAGGCCGCGCAGTGCCAGCACGCCGGCCAGCATAATTACCAGTGCGATCACCCAGGCAAAGACGGGGCGATCAATAAAAAATTTCGCAAACATGCGGGCCTCTTATTTCTTCTCTTCAGCCTTCGGGGGCTGCACGTTGTTTGCGCTGGGCTTCTGAATCGCCTTCACTGCAGAAGGGGCCTCGATTGGCTGACCCTTTTGATCAGCCGGTTTTGTCTGAGCTGCTTCATCTTTGGGCACAGGAATTGGCTTGCCATCTGGTCCAAGCACCAAGGGCCTCACCGGTGTACCTGGGCGGGCCTTCTGCAAACCATTGACGATGATCTTCTCACCACCCTTTAAACCCTCCGCAATCACAAAATCCTTGCCGCTCATGCCGGAGGTTTTTACAGGGGTAACAGCAGCCTTGCCAGATTCATCCACCACCGTGACAAACTGGCCCTGCGGACCAATCTGCACTGCGCGCTGTGGCACGAGAATTACGCCTTCGGCCAAAGCTTCAGGAAAGCGCACGCGAACAAAGGTGCCCGGCAGGAGCTCACGCTTGGGATTGGGAAACTCAGCGCGCAAAGATACGCTTCCCGTGGTGGGATCGACTGCCAAATCTTTAAAGATGAGTCGGCCGGCACGAGAATAGATACTGTTATCTTCCAGAATCAGATCAATACGGGCCTGGCCTGCGGATTTCAGTTTTCCGGATGCAAATGATTTCTGCAGGCGCAGCGCATCTGCACCCGATTGGGTGAAGTTCACATAAATGGGATCCAGTGCCTCAATCGTTGCGAGTAGCGTAGCCTCACCTCTGCCCACCAGGGCACCCTCTGTCACTTGCTCTCGCCCGATACGGCCAGAGATGGGCGCGGGGACTGTGGTGTTTTCCAAATCCACACGAGTCCGGGTCAGCGCAGCATCAGCCTGCTTTAGCCTGGCCTCGGCCAGATCGAATTCCTGTTTGCTCACCGCATTGATCGCCAGCAGGGGTTTGTAACGCTCCACCGTGAGCCGTGCGAGTGCCTGATCGGCCCTGGCCGCATCAAAGGCCGCCTGATAGTTGCGGGGATCAATGCGAAACAGAGGGGTGCCCTCGATGACATCACTGCCCTCCGTGAACATGCGTTTTTCAATAATGCCCTCCACGCGAGCGCGGACCTGTGCAGTGCGCACGGCCTGAAGTCGGCCGGGGAGCTCCTGGGTGATCGTGGCGGAACCGGCGGAGGTAACAATGACTTCCACTTCCGGTGTGGGCAGACCACCCGGTGGGCCGCCTGCACCCTTGCCAGGCATGCCGCCCTTACCATCGCCCGATTGGCCGCATGCTGCGAGCAGCACAATAAGTGCTACTGGTGCAAGACGCGCAAAGTTGAAGTCGCTCAGCGAATTAGCTTTGTTGATTGTTATTTGTTTTTGCATGTCTTACTCCACGGCATACATCCGTAAAAATCCATCCACAATACGTTCGGTCTTTTTAACATCGACTGTTTCGTATCTCATTGTTAAGAGTGATCGCAGGCGATCGGAATCCAACAGCATGCCCACCAGCAACTCTGCAGCAAGACGAGGGTCATCGCTACGCACGCGATGGGCCTGCATTGCAGACTCAAGATAATCAGCAAGCCGAGTGCGTGTGGCCGCAGGCCCAATCTTGAAAAACTGGTGTGCCAGTTCGGGAAAATGCGGTGCCTCTGCAGTGAGCATGCGAAAGATCGCAATGCCCTGAGCACTCAGCACACGTTCCCGATAGGCCTGACCAAAGGCAATGAGGGTGGAGCGGACATCCGCGCTGCCATCCAGCGTGACCAGGATGGAGCGACTGGCCTGCCGGATCACCTCTGCAAACAAACCTTCCTTGCTGCCGAAATGGTTGTAGACCGTCTGACGGGCCACGTGTGCACGCGAAGCGATGCGATCAATGCTTACACCATAGCCCTCTTCCCCGAATGCAGTGAGCGCGGCCTCCAGCAGCCGATGGCGTGCATCGGATCGGATCTCGGCCTGCTCATCCTCTAGTGCGATGACAGGCGTATCGGCAAGAGCGTTCATGCTGGGGGAGTCAGGCGGGGGTCTTGGGTAAGAAATAGACTAATCAGTCTAGTTTCCCGGGATGGCTTTTGCAAGCCGTTTCGGCATCTTATCGAGACAAATAAAAAGGGCCGGAAAGACCGGCCCTTTTTATTTGTGGATGCTGAGTGCTTACGCAGCTTTTTCCGTGTCTACCGCTTCGGTCACTTCGGGCCGGTCGACTAATTCCATCAGGGCCATGGGTGCGTTATCGCCAGCGCGATAACCGAACTTCAGAATGCGGCAGTAGCCACCAGGCCGTGCGGCATAACGGGGGCCAATTTCAGCAAACAACTTGCTGACCATATCGCGATCGCGCAGGCGATCATAGGCCAGCCGGCGGTTTGCCAGGCTTGGGGTCTTGCCCATAGTGATGAGGGGCTCCACAACCTTACGCAGTTCCTTAGCCTTGGGCAGGGTAGTCTTGATGGCCTCGTGGCGCAGCAGGGCATTGGCCATGTTGCGGAACATCGCCAGACGATGGCTTGATGTGCGATTGAGTTTGCGTAATCCGAGACGGTGACGCATGGTGCTTCTCCTTAATTAACGATCAAGTCCCGCGGGTGGCCAGTTCTCAAGCTTCATGCCGAGGGTGAGGCCACGCGATGCGAGGACTTCTTTGATTTCGTTGAGCGACTTGCGGCCCAGGTTAGGGGTCTTCAAGAGCTCGTTTTCGGTGCGCTGAATCAGATCACCGATGTAATAAATGCTCTCGGCTTTCAGGCAATTGGCTGAGCGAACGGTGAGTTCGAGGTCATCGACCGGGCGCAGCAGCATGGGATCCACGCTGGCGCCACGGCCGGCCTCGGCCACCTGCTCACCACCCTCCAGTGCTGCAAAGACAGAGAGCTGATCTACCAGGATGCGGGCCGCGCGGCGGACTGCATCTTCCGGATTGATCACGCCATTGGTCTGCACTTCAATTACCAGACGATCCAGGTCGGTACGCTGCTCTACGCGGGCGCTTTCCACGGTATAGCTCACACGACGGATCGGAGAGAAGGATGCATCCAGCACAATGCGGCCGATGGTGCGGCTGCCTTCATCGGCCATGGAACGCATGGTGCCCGGCACATAGCCACGACCTTTTTCAACACGGACCTGCAGCTCAAGCTTGGTGTTATCAGACACATGAGCCAGCACATGATCAGGGTTGATCACTTTGACATCGTGAGGCAGATCAAAGTCGGAGGCCTTGACCACGCCACCGCCTTGTTTACGCAGCGAAATGAGAACATCGTTTCGGCCCTCCAGATCAAACACCACCCCCTTCAGGTTGAGTAGCAGATCGACAACATCTTCCTGAACGCCTTCAATGGTGGAGTACTCGTGCACGACGCCTGCGATCTGGACTTCGGTGGGGGCGAATCCCTCCATCGAAGACAGCAGCACCCGGCGCAATGCATTGCCTAGCGTGTGGCCAAAGCCCCGCTCGAAAGGCTCCATGACAATCTTCGCGGTATTAGTGCCGGTCGGCTCGACTTCAATAATGCGCGGCTTAAGAAATGCTGTTTGCATAAATTTCCTTCGCGATGATGTTCTTGATTAGCGTGAATAAAGCTCGACGATCAGACTTTCGTTGATCTCGGCGGGCAGGTCGGAACGATCCGGCACCTGCTTGAACACGCCTTCCATTTTCTTGGTGTCTACCGACACCCATGCAGGAAAACCATTTTGCTCAGCCAGCTGAACAGCGGAAATCACGCGTGCCTGGCCACGTGATTTCTCTGACAGGGAAATCACATCATTCGGACGGACATGGGCCGACGGAATGTTGACGCACTTACCATTGACCAGAATAGCTTTGTGGCTCACCAGCTGACGGGCCTCTGCGCGTGTGGAACCAAAGCCCATGCGATAGACCACGTTATCAAGACGAGACTCCAGCAACTGCAGGAGGCTCTCGCCGGTGTTGCCCTTGGCCTGACTGGCATTGGCAAAATAGCGGCGAAACTGACGTTCCAGCATGCCGTAAATTCGCTTTACTTTTTGTTTTTCGCGCAACTGCTTACCGTAATCCGACAGGCGGGCACCCGAGGTGCGGCCGTGCTGGCCTGGCTTACTGTCTTGTTTACACTTAGAGTCGAGAGAGCGACGGGCGCTCTTCAGCCCCAGGTCGGTGCCTTCTCGACGGGATAATTTACAACGTGGTCCAGAGTAACGTGCCACTTCGATTCCTTTTCGAAAAACGCCTGCGGAATTGCTTCCGATTTGGCGAGATGTCAGAACAATTTCTGACGGTGGGCTTTAAACAAATCCCGGCGGTTCAACCGCCGGGGGCGATCACTACAAAAACTCCTTAGATCCGGCGGCGCTTCGGGGGCCGGCATCCGTTGTGCGGCACCGGCGTGATATCCGAAATTTGGGTCACTTTCATGCCCAGGGCATTTAAGGCGCGCACGGTAGACTCACGGCCCGGTCCGGGACCCGTGATGCGGACTTCCACATTCTTCACACCACACTCCAATGCCACACGGCCTGCTGCCTCGGCAGCAACCTGTGCAGCGAAGGGGGTGCTTTTACGCGAACCCTTAAAGCCTGCACCACCACTAGAGGCCCAGGACAGCGCGTTGCCCTGTCGGTCGGTGATAGTGATGATCGTGTTGTTAAACGATGCATGAATGTGAGCCACCGCATCCGTAACGTTTTTGCGGACTTTTTTGCGGGTGCGCTGCGAAGCGCCAGTTGTGCCTGCTTTTGCCATGAGTTGCCTCTCGCTTTATTTCTTCAGTGCCGCTGCGGCCTTTTTCGGGCCCTTGCGGGTACGTGCATTGGTGCGGGTGCGCTGACCTCGGACGGGCAGACCGCGGCGATGACGCAGGCCGCGGTAGCAGCCTAAGTCCATCAGACGCTTGATGCTCATTGAAACTTCACGACGCAAATCTCCCTCAGTCGTGAACTTGCCAACCTCGGCGCGCAGGCGCTCGAGTTCGTCGTCGGTGAGGTCTTTCATTTTCTTGGAATAAGCCACTCCAGCTGCATCACAGATGTCGCGAGCGCGGGGTCTTCCGATGCCATAGATGGCGGTCAGGCCGATCTCAGCATGCTGATGGTTCGGGATATTGATGCCGGCAATACGTGCCATGTTTTGCTCCTGTTTTCCCTAAAAATTAGCCCTGACGCTGCTTGTGACGCGGATCGGAACAGATCACGCGCACCACGCCATGGCGACGAATAATTTTGCAGTTACGGCAGATACGCCGAACAGATGCCAACACTTTCATAGTCTTGTCCTCTTTCCTTACTTGGCACGAAATACAATTCGTGCACGGGTTAAATCGTAGGGTGTCATCTCTACGGTGACCTTATCCCCCGGCAGGATGCGGATGTAGTGCATGCGCATCTTTCCAGAGATATGACCCAACACCACGTGACCGTTTTCCAACTTCACACGAAAGGTTGCATTCGGCAGGTTCTCAATGACCTCGCCCTGCATCTGAATTGCATCGTCTTTCGCCATTAACGCGCAAACCCTCCGCCCTTAAAGTGTGATTTCTTGAGCAGGCTTTCGTATTGCTGAGACATCATGTAGGCCTGCACCTGCGACATGAAATCCATTGTCACCACCACGATAATCAGGAGCGATGTACCACCAAAATAAAACGGCACGTTCCACTTCAGCACCAGAAATTCCGGCAGCAGACAGACCAGGGTGATGTAGACCGCGCCCACCAGGGTAAGACGCATGAGAATCTTGTCGATGAACTTGGCGGTCTGGTCACCGGGCCGGATGCCAGGAATCAGCGCACCGGACTTTTTCAGGTTGTCGGCAGTCTCTTTGCTGTTGAACACCAGGGCCGTGTAAAAAAAACAGAAAAACACAATTGCCGAGGCATAAAGCGCGATATACAAGGGCTGGCCTGGCGACAGCGATGCCGCGATATCGGAAAGCCAACGCGAGCCGCCCTCGCCCGAGCTGAACCAAGACGACAGGGTGGCCGGGAACAGAATGATGCTCGAAGCAAAGATCGGGGGAATCACCCCGGACATATTGAGTTTGAGCGGTAGATGGGAGGTTTGGCCCGCATAGACCTTATTGCCCACCTGGCGCTTGGCATAGTTCACGAGAATCTTGCGCTGACCACGCTCAACAAAGCACACAAACGCGGTGACCAGCACCACCAACACCACGATGATGAGGAGTGCGATCGCACTCATGGACCCGGTACGCACCAGCTCGAAGAGTCCGCCCAAGGCGTTGGGCAGCCCCGCAGCAATACCCGCGAAAATAATGATGGAGATGCCATTTCCCAGGCCACGCTCGGTGATCTGCTCGCCCAGCCACATCAGGAACATCGTGCCGGTGACCAGTGAAGTGACCGTGACAAAGCGGAACATCAAGCCGGGATCCACCACCAGGCCAGGCTGGGATTCGAGCGCAACAGAAATGCCGATGGCCTGAAAGATGGCCAGGCCCACGGTGGCATAGCGCGTGTACTGCGTGATCTTATGGCGACCAGCTTCGCCTTCTTTTTTTAGTGCTTCCAGCTGCGGCGAGACAACTGTCATCAGCTGCATGATGATGGAGGCCGAGATGTAGGGCATGATCCCCAGCGCAAAGACCGTGAAGCGCGACAACGCGCCACCAGAGAACATATTGAAGAGACCCAGAATGCCTCCGGCCTGCGATTTGAAGAGCTGCGCAAGCTGATCGGGATCAATACCCGGCACCGGAATGTGGGCACCCACCCGATACACGACCAGGGCCAGCACAAGAAAAACCAGCCGCTTACGCAGATCCGCGTAACGGTCGGTCTTCATCGGCATTGCGTTGGCCATGGTGGAGTCTTCTTGCCCTGTTTAAAAATTACTCGGAAGCAGCAGCGGTAGCATCCACGATGACCTTGCCACCAGCGGCCTCAATCGCGGCCTTGGCACCAGCGGTCACGCCAAGACCACGCACAGTGACCTTGCGGGAGAGTTCGCCAGACTTGATCACTTTGGCTGCACGCGTGAGCTCGGCAACAATGCCGGCCTGCTTCAATGCCAAGAGATCAATCTCATCAATGGGAAGGGCCTGGAGATCAGAGAGACGCACTTCCGCATTGAATCGCGCAAACGGAGCCTTGAAGCCGCGCTTGGGCAGACGGCGATGCAGGGGCATCTGGCCGCCCTCGAAGCCGACCTTATGAAAGCCGCCGGAGCGAGATTTTTGTCCCTTGTGTCCGCGGCCTGCGGTCTTGCCCAGGCCGGAGCCAATACCACGGCCCACACGACGCTTGGCATGCTTGGCGCCTTCGGCGGGTGCGATCGTGTTCAGACGCATGGTGTTTTTGTTGTCTTCAGTCATGGTGCTTACTCCACCTTCACGAGGTAAGAGACTTTGTTGATCATGCCGCGCACGGCCGGCGTGTCTTCCAGGGTGCGCGTCTGACGGATTTTCTTTAGGCCCAGGCCCAGTACAGTGGCACGGTGCGACTCACGGGTGCCGATCGGGCTTTTCACCAAGGTGACTTTAAGTGTCTTCTTTTCCATAAGGTGGCTCCGATCAGTTCAGGATCTGCTCGACCGACAGACCACGCTTATTGGCGATCTCGGCCGGGGTCTGCATATTGCGCAGGCCGTTGAGCGTTGCACGGACCATGTTGTAGGGGTTGGTGGATCCCAGGCTCTTGGCCACCACATCGGTAACCCCGAGCACTTCAAAAATCGCGCGCATCGGGCCACCTGCGATGATGCCGGTACCCTTTTGAGCGGGAGAGATCATGACGGTCGAAGCGCCATGCTTGCCCACCACACTGTGATGGAAGGTGCCGCCCTTGAGCGGTACCTTGAGCATTTTGCGGCGGGCTTCATCCATAGCCTTCTGCACGGCCACGGGAACTTCACGGGACTTGCCCTTACCCATGCCAATGCGGCCATCACCATCACCCACCACCGTGAGTGCGGCAAAACCGAGAATACGTCCGCCCTTCACGACCTTGGTGACACGATTCACCGAAATCATCTTTTCACGCAGACCGTCGTCGCGGTCTTCCGTGGTTACTTTTGCTTGCATCTTTGCCATTTAAGAGCTCCGTGTTGTCGTCGCGTGAATCAGAACTGCAATCCGCCTTCACGGGCAGCCTCGGCCAGGGCCTTCACACGGCCGTGGTATTTGAAGCCCGCGCGGTCAAACGCAACGCTGGTGATTCCTGCGGCCTTGGCCTTCTCGGCGACGCGCTTACCCACAGCAGCTGCGGCAGCGATGTTGCCGCCCTTGCCGGAGAGCGCCTGACGGACTTCCGGCTCAAGGGTGGAGGCCGACACCAGAATCTTTGAGCCCGAAGGATCAATGATGCTGGCGTAGATGTGGGTGTTCGTGCGATGCACGGCCAGACGATTGACACGCAATTGCGCAATCTTGAGTCGGGTCTGACGTGCTCGGCGAAGCCTGCTTTGTTTCTTATCCATGATCGGTTTCCTGATCTGCTTTGATCTATCCGTTTATTTCTTCTTGGTCTCTTTCATGATCACGACCTCGTCGACATACCGAACGCCTTTGCCCTTATAGGGCTCGGGTGGGCGATAGGCGCGCACTTCGGCGGCCACCTGGCCCACCTGCTGGCGGTCGATGCCTTTGATCACGATCTCGGTCTGCGAGGGTGTCTCGGCCTTGATGCCCTTGGGCATCTTGTGAACAACGGGGTGCGAGAAACCAAGCGACAGATTCAGCGCATCACCCTGGGCCTGGGCACGATAGCCCACGCCGACCAGGGAGAGCTTGCGCTCAAAACCTTTAGAGACACCGTGCACCATGTTCGCAACGATGGCACGAATCGTGCCGCTCATGGCTTTTGCATGACGCGAGCTATCCGCTGCTGCAAAGGTGAGCTGATTGTTCTCGAGTTTGATTGCAACGTCGCCCTTAAGCGCCTGAGTCAGTGAACCCAGAGGGCCCTTGACTGTAATAGCGCCGGCCGAAATCGTCGCCTCGGTGCCGGAGGGCAGTGCGACGGGATATTTGGCAATTCGTGACATGTTGGCCTTCCCCTTACGCGACGATGCCGATCACTTCGCCACCCAGACCTGTAGCACGGGCCTTACGGTCCGTCATCAGGCCTTTCGGCGTGGATACGATGGCAACACCAAGCCCGTTCATCACGGTCGGCAGTTGATGGCGATTTTTATAGATACGCAGACCGGGGCGGCTCACGCGCTCAATGCGCTCAATCACCGGACGGCCAGCGTGGTATTTCAGGCTGATCTCCAGATCGGATTTGGCACCCGACTGATTGACATTGAAATGCTCGATATAGCCTTCGTCTTTCAGCAGCGAGGCGATCGCGATCTTGAGTTTTGACGCCGGCATTGCGACAGAGGGCTTTTCAACCCGCTGGGCATTGCGAATACGCGTAAACATATCGGCGATGGGATCACTCATGCTCATGTTCTGATTCCCTTCTTACCAGCTGGCCTTGGTGAGGCCGGGTACCTCGCCACGGAACGCGATCTCACGGATCTTGGCCCGGGCAAGCCCAAACATACGGAACGTGCCGCGTGGACGGCCCGTCAGCTCACAGCGATTACGCAGCCGGGTCGGGCTGGAGTTGCGTGGCAGCTTTTGCAACGCCAGACGGGCCTCGTACCGCTCTTCTTCGGATTTCGACTGATCGGTGATAACGGCCTGCAGCGCTGCGCGCTTGGCGGCGTATTTCTTGACCAGCATTTCGCGTTTCTTTTCGCGATTGATAAGTGACAGCTTTGCCATGAGATTCCTCAGTGGTCCTTGAATTAGTTACGGAAAGGGAAGCGGAATGCGGTGAGCAGCGCCTTGGCTTCCTCGTCGGTCTTGGCCGTGGTGGTAATGCTGATGTTCAAGCCACGCAGTGCATCGACCTTGTCGTATTCGATCTCGGGGAAAATGATCTGCTCTTTCACGCCGATGTTGTAGTTGCCGCGGCCATCAAAAGCCTTGCCAGAAATACCGCGGAAGTCGCGCACGCGAGGCAAGGCAATCGTGATGAAGCGGTCCAGGAATTCGTACATGCGCGCACCGCGCAGGGTGACCATGCAGCCAATGGGATAGCCCTCGCGAATTTTGAAGCCGGCGATGGCTTTGCGGGCCTTGGTGACCACAGGCTTTTGGCCAGCGATTTTGGTCATGTCGCCAACAGCATGCTCGATGATTTTTTTATCAGCAACGGCTTCAGACAGGCCCATGTTCAGGGTGATTTTGGTCAGCCGGGGCACTTCCATTACGCTCTTATAGCCAAACTTGGCGGTGAGGTCTGGAACAATTTTTTCCCGGTAGTGTGCTTGCAAACGCGCCATTGTTTTTCCTTTGCGTTATGCCAGTGTGGGATTGGGGATGGGCTCGCCGTTAGACTTGAAGATGCGAACTTTTTTGTCGCCTTCAGTCTTCACGCCCACACGATCGGCCTTCTGTGTGGCCGGATTGAAGATGGCCACATTGGATTGATCGATCGGCATGGACTTGCTTTCGATACCACCTGTGGTGTTTTTCATGGGGTTAGGGCGGACATGCTTTTTCACCATGTTGATGCCTTCCACCAACAGGTGATCGGGGCCCACACGATGGGTCACGATGCCGCGCTTGCCTTTATCTTTTCCAGTAATGACGATGACTTCGTCACCTTTACGAATCTTGTTCATCTCAGATCACCTCAGGTGCCAGCGATACGATCTTCATGAAACGCTCAGTGCGCAGCTCGCGGGTCACGGGCCCGAAGATACGGGTGCCGATGGGTTCCAGCTTGGCGTTGAGCAGCACGGCGGCATTGCCATCAAATTTGATGAGCGAGCCATCGGGACGGCGCACACCCTTGGCGGTACGCACCACCACGGCGTTATAGATCTCGCCTTTCTTGACGCGACCGCGGGGGGCCGCATCCTTGATGCTCACCTTGATGACATCGCCCACGCCGGCATAGCGACGCTTGGAGCCACCAAGAACCTTGATACACATGACTGAACGCGCGCCGGTGTTATCAGCGACGTCCAGACGCGATTGCATCTGAATCATGATTTTCTCTTCCCAACTTAACCGCCCACATGCTCAGAAGCTGAGCTCACGGCGATCAGTCTTGGTCCCGTTATCGGGTTGATCACACACACGGAACTGGCCAACGATACTGACCCGCCCCACCTGAATTACTAAAACTACTCACTAAAACTGCAGGAAAGCCTGCCATTTTAGCGGGAAAACTGCCTCGTTGCCAAGGCGGGCGGCCCGCTGCCGCCCTAAGTGATCATTAAATGATCACTGCCTCGGAAATCCGGCGGGTCACCGCCCAGGATTTGGTTTTGGAAATCGGCCGGGTCTCGGCGATTTCGACCACATCGCCCACCTTCAGCCCGCCTTCTGCGGCATGGGCGTGATATTTCTTCGACTTGGCCACATATTTGCCATAGAGCGGGTGCTTTTCACGGCGCTCGACCAATACGGTGACTGTTTTGTTCATTTTGTCACTGACCACGCGGCCCACGAGGGTCCGCTTCAGGACTGCTTTCTCAGCGGTCGCGTTCATGCGGCCTTCCTTTCACGAATCAGGGTCTTGACCCGCGCAATGTCGCGGCGCACGGCCGTCAGCTGGGAAGTATTGGCCAGCTGCTGGGTGGCATGCTGCATGCGCAGGTTGAAATGCGCCCGCAGCAGGTCTTCCAATTCCTTGGAGAGGGCTGCGTCGTCTTTGGTTCTAAGTTCAGATGCTTTCATGGCGTTCTCTCTGTTTGCGCGCATCAACGGCCGGGCTGACGGGTCACGAACGTCGTGGCCAGCGGCAATTTAGCGGCAGCGAGCCGGAAGGCTTCACGGGCCAGGGCCTCGTCTACGCCGTCCATTTCATAGAGCACTTTGCCCGGCTGAATTTCGGCCACGTAGTACTCGGGGTTGCCCTTGCCATTGCCCATACGGACCTCGGCAGGTTTGATGGAAATGGGCTTGTCGGGAAAGATTCGGATCCAGATGCGGCCACCCCGTTTGATGTGACGGGTCATGGCACGACGGGCTGCCTCGATTTGACGTGCCGTGATACGGCCACGGACAACGGCCTTTAAGCCGTATTCGCCGAAGGAGACGGCCGCGCCGCGAGTGGCCAGGCCCGTATTGCGGCCTTTTTGCTCTTTACGATATTTGCGACGTGCAGGTTGCAGCATGTTGATGCCTCAGATTAGGAAGCAGGCTTCTCGGCTGCAGGAGCCGGAGCCTTGCGGACGCGTTTAACGGGGGGCTTTTTAACCTCAGCGGCAGGCGCCTCGCCAGAAGGCTGAGCATCTGTTGCCTCTTTGGTTTTCTTTGCCGGTGCACGACGGGGACGACGCTCCTCGCGCTGTTCTTTGACTTCGGGCTCGGCCACAACCGGCGCATCGCCTCGGCCGAGGGTATCGCCCTTGTAGACCCAGACCTTGATGCCGATCACACCGTAGGTGGTCTTGGCTTCTGATGTGGCGTAATCAATATCAGCGCGCAGCGTGTGGAGGGGAACACGGCCCTCGCGGTACCACTCGGTTCGCGCGATCTCGATACCGTTGAGTCGGCCAGAGCTCATGATCTTGATGCCCTGCGCACCCAGACGCATGGCGTTTTGCATGGCGCGTTTCATGGCGCGGCGAAACATGATCCGCTTTTCCAGCTGCTGAGCGATGCCATCGGCGATGAGCTGGGCATCAATCTCGGGCTTGCGAATCTCTTCAATGTTGACGTGTACGGGCACGCCCATCATGCCGGCCAGCTGGGACTTCAGATTCTCGATGTCCTCGCCTTTCTTGCCAATCACCACGCCAGGGCGTGCGCTGTAAATAGTGATGCGGGCGTTCTTGGCGGGACGCTCAATCAGCACACGTCCAACGGCTGCGGACTTCAAGCGGCCGCGCAGAAATTCGCGGACCTTGATGTCTTCATTGAGCATGCGACCAAAGTCGCGATGGTTGGCAAACCAGCGGGAGGCCCAGTTACGGGAGACCGCGAGTCGAAAGCCGGTGGGATGTATTTTCTGACCCATAGTGTTCCTTGTTTTCTCTTTCGCGCGATCGGCCTTAGTTACCCACAACGATCGAAATGTGGCAGCTCGGTTTTTCGATCCGAACGCCACGGCCCTTGGCGCGCGCGTCGAAACGACGCAGCTTGGTGCCCTGCTCTACGGTGATGGTTTTTACCTTCAGCTCATCAATATCGGCACCATCGTTGTGCTCTGCGTTGGCAATCGCCGACTCCAACACTTTCTTCACAATCGTGGCAGCCTTCTTGGGCGTGAAGGTCAGGGTGTTCAATGCCTGCTCGACCGACTTTCCGCGAATCATGTCCGCCACAAGGCGGCCCTTCTGGGCGGAGAGGCGAACGCCTCGCAGGACTGCACGTGTTTCAGTAGCCATTTCGTTTGTCCTTTACTTCTTCACGGCCTTCTTGTCGGCTGCGTGACCCTTGAAGGTACGGGTCAGCGCAAACTCGCCAAGCTTGTGGCCCACCATGTTGTCGGTGACATAGACCGGCACATGCTGCTTGCCGTTGTGAACCGCGATTGTCAGACCCACGAACTCAGGGAGAATCGTGGAACGACGAGACCAGGTTTTGATGGGGCGCTTATCGTTGGTCGATGACGACTTCTCCACCTTTTTCAGGAGGTGGTCATCAACAAACGGGCCTTTTTTCGTTGAACGTGACATAACAGTTAACCTTTATCTACCGCTTATTTGCGCTTGTGACGGCTGGTCACGATCATGGAAGTCGTGCGCTTGTTGCGTCGTGTTTTGTAGCCCTTGGTCGGGGTGCCCCAGGGGCTGACCGGCACGCGGGCCTCGCCAGTGCGGCCCTCGCCACCACCGTGCGGGTGATCAATCGGATTCATCGCCACACCGCGAACGGTGGGACGAATACCACGCCAACGGATGGCACCGGCTTTGCCGAACTGACGCAGGTTGTGCTCTTCGTTGCCCACTTCACCGATGGTTGCACGGCACTCGATGTGCACACGACGGATCTCGCCGGATCGGAGGCGGACCTGCGCGTAGGTGCCTTCGCGCGCAAGGAGCTGCGCGGAACCACCAGCGGAACGGGCAAGCTGCGCACCCTTGCCGGGGAGCATCTCAATGCAGTGAATGGTGGAGCCGACCGGGATATTGCGCAGGGGCAGGGTGTTGCCGGGACGGATCGGTGCTTCCGCTCCGCTCATCAGGCTTTGGCCAACAGCGATGCCCTTGGGCGCGATGATGTAGCGACGCTCACCATCGGCATAGCATAGCAATGCAATATGGGCACTGCGATTGGGGTCGTACTCAATGCGCTCGACCTTCGCAACAATGCCATCCTTGTTGCGACGGAAATCAATGAGGCGATAGTGCTGCTTATGGCCACCACCACGATGACGATTAGTGATGTGGCCATTGTTGTTGCGGCCAGCGGTCTTGCTCTGGGACTCGACCAGGGCCTGGTGCGGACGGCCCTTGTACAGATTAGGGCTGACCACACGGACCACGGCGCGACGGCCGGGAGAGGTTGGTTTCAGTTTAACGACGGGCATGATCAGGCAGCCTCCCCACCGAAGTTGATTTCCTGGCCGGGTGCGAGCGACACATAGGCCTTGCGCACATTGCGGCGACGGCCCTCAGTGCGGCCAAAGCGCTTGGCCTTGCCTTTTGCATTAAGCACAGCAACAGACTTGACCTGCACCTTGAACATGAGTTCAACGGCTGCTTTGATCTCCGGCTTGGTTGCATCCTGCACAACACGGAAAGCGATCTGGTTGTTCTTTTCGCCAATCGAGGTGCTCTTCTCAGAAATGATCGGTGCAAGCAGCACCTTCATGAGACGCTCTTGGTTCATGACAGCATCTCCTCTACTTTGGCCAGTGCGGCACGGGTGATCAGTACGCGGTCGAAATAGACCAACGACACAGGATCGGTGTACTCGGGCTCCACAATGGCAATGCTTTGCAGGTTTCGCGTAGCGAGGTGCAGCTTTTCATCGAAAGAATCTGTGATCAGCAGCACTGACTCCAGGCCCATCTGCTTGAGTTTGGAAGCCACCAGTTTGGTCTTGGGGGCATCGACTTCGAATTTCTCCACTACAGCGAGACGGCCTTCTCGGGCCAGCTGGGAGAGAATCGAGCGGACACCCGCGCGATACATCTTCTTGTTGACCTTGTGCGAGAAGTTTTCGTCGGGCGAATTGGGGAAGATCTTGCCACCACCACGCCACAGCGGACTAGAAGCGCGGCCAGCACGTGCGCGGCCCGTGCCTTTTTGACGCCACGGCTTCTTGGTGGATTTATTGATCTCGGAACGGTCTTTTTGCTTGCGGTTGGCACTGCGTGCATTGGCCTGATAAGCAACGACCACCTGATGTATCAGGGGTTCATTGAAGTCACGATTAAAGATCGTGTCATTGGCCTGAACGCTGCCCGAAGCCTGACCTGCGTCGTTTAAGAGTTTGAGTTCCATGGAATCGCCCCCTTACGCTTTCTTGGCTTTAGCGGGCTCGCGCACCGTGGGATGAATCACCACGTTGCCACCCTTGGAGCCAGGCACCGCGCCCCTGACGAGCAACAGCGAACGCTCAGCATCGACACGCGCGATCTCGAGGTTTTGCACCGTGCGCTTGAGCACACCATCGTGACCCGACATGCGCTTACCCGGAAACACGCGGCCCGGATCCTGCGCCATACCGATGGAGCCCGGCACGTTGTGCGAGCGGGAGTTACCGTGGGAAGCGCGGCCAGAATTGAAGTTATGGCGCTTGATCGTGCCGGTGAAACCCTTACCCTGGGTCACGCCGGTCACATCGACCTTCTGACCAGCTGCAAAAATGCCAGCGTTGATCACTTCACCGGGCTTGAGTGCGGCGAGCTGATCCTGGGTGACATTAAATTCTTTCAACACCGAGGCACCCTGGGCACCCGCTTTGGCCAGATGGCCCGCAATGGGTTTTGTCACGCGGTTGGCGCGCTTGCTGCCGAAGGCCACCTGAACGGCCGTATAGCCGTCAGTCTCGGCGGATTTGATTTGGGCCACGCGGTTGTTAGACACGTCGATTACGGTCACGGGCACTGTTTCGCCCTCTTCCGTAAAAATACGGGTCATGCCAACCTTGCGACCGAGCAGTCCAAGGCTCATGTTTTCTCCGTTCCCGACTTCGATTGGCCGGGGCTAAAAATTCAACTGGTTTCCCGAAATCCGGGAAAGCCTTCGATTCTAACGACTTTTACTCTTTTCCTGCAAATTCACTGACTGCAGGGCCCTTCCAGACAGCGGATCCGGAAGGTTTACATAATTCTTTTACTGCAGCTTGATCTCGACATCCACACCCGCGGGCAGATCCAACTTCATCAGCGCATCGACGGTCTTGTCGGTTGGATCCACGATGTCCATCAGGCGCTGATGGGTCCGCAATTCCAACTGATCCCGTGAAGTCTTGTTCACGTGGGGGCTGCGCAGAATATCGAAGCGGCGGATATTGGTGGGCAGGGGCACGGGGCCACGAACCACGGCGCCGGTGCGCTTGGCGGTATCCACAATTTCAAGGGCCGACTGATCGATCAGTTTGTAATCAAAGGCCTTGAGACGGATGCGAATCTTTTGCTGCATTTTTGATACTCCAAAGAACGATTAAAGAACGAGTGGGTTACTTCGGGACCTGAGGCCCCTTGCAATGACACGGTCGTCATTGCAAGAGCCGCCAGGCCCGAGGCAATCTCGGTGTTACTCAATAATTTTTGCCACGACGCCGGCGCCGACGGTGCGGCCACCCTCGCGGATAGCAAACCGCAGGCCCTGCTCCATCGCAATCGGTGCAATCAAGGCCACCTTGATCTTCACGTTATCGCCA
>VERJ01000009.1 GCA_018882795.1 Burkholderiaceae bacterium
TGGTGACCAGTGTGATTGCTTATGAAGGCGATGCCACCTGGCGGCAGTATGTGGGGGGCTATGAGGACTGGGTGCGGCAGCGGCAGCGCAGCGCACCGCGTGAAGAGGCTACTGGGAAAAAACCCTTGGGAGATTCCACTACGGCCAAGAAGATGGAGACCTCAGCGCCACCTGCTGCGAAACCCAGTGCAGCAAAAGCCCTCAAACTTAATTCCAAGGAAAAGCAGGAACTGGCGGGTATTCCAGATCGGATTACCGAATTGGAGAAAGAGCAGTCCGAGATCAGCGCGCTACTGGCGGACCCCGAAACCTACAAGACCGATGGATCGCGGGTGGCTCAGTTACAGGCCCGGTTCCAGGAGATTGAATCGCTCAATGAGACGCTGCTGCTGCGCTGGGAAGAGCTGTTGGCGCGGGAATAAGCAAATCGCAAGAACTAATGCAACGTGCTGGCAGTTGCGATCTCCGGCCCCTCGGCCCGAAGTGAAAACACTGGAATCTGTGCCTCAAACACCGTGGCATCTTCCGCAATGCAGATATACGTGCCGTGCATGCTGCCCACGGGGCTGGCGATTTGCGTGCCGCTGTTATACGTAAAACTCTCCCCCGGCTGCAGCAAGGGCTGCTGACCGACCACACCCAAACCTTTCACTTCTTGATGATTACCCTTAGCATCTTCAATCACCCAGTGTCGGCCAATTAACTGCGCAGCAATATCGCCCACATTTTTAATCGTGACGAAGTAAGCGAATGTGTACGGGCCGGAAGCAAGGTCAGACTGCTCAGGCAGGAACTGCGGGATTACAGAAACATCGAATTTGGGACTAGGCATTTCGGTAGCTAAAAAAATAAAATCTGACAATAAACCATTGGCTTTCTGTTTAATGTTCAGTTTCGACTTAAACAAGAAAACCCATTGCCAGACTCGGTGAATTTTTCAAACCTCCACCGGGTCCACATCCACATGGCAGTCCAGTTCCCGATGCTGGGCCATCCAGCCCTCAGCAGTCGCCAACAGGTTGTGCAGCGCTGGCCGTGAGCCGGATTCCAGAATGATCTGGCCTCGCCACTTGCCCGCCTGCATTTCCGGGTAGCGGGCCACAGGCCCATATACCGTCACTGGCCAGGAATGTTCTGCGGCCAATTGCTGCAGTTCATCGCGCAGGGTGCGCAGCAATTGTCGGGTCTTGGTTTCATCCCGATACGCGGCGCGCACAGCCGCCATGTGTGAAAACGGTGGCAGGCCTGCGACTTGGCGATCCTCCAGCTCTGCCTTGGCAAAGCCTGCAACATCCTGGCCCAAGAGATAGCGGTACAAGCGATGTTGCGGGTAGCGGGTCTGGATCAGCACGCGTGCTGCGCTACCTGCCTGTCCGTGGCGACCAGCACGGCCGGCCACTTGCACCAAGGTTGCAAAGAGCCGCTCGGGGGCACGGAAGTCGGCGTTAATGAGTTGCGTGTCCGCATCGGCCACCACCACCAAGCGCATACGCGCAAAGTCGTGGCCTTTGGCCAGCATCTGGGTGCCCACCACGATATCGACTTCATGACGCTCGATCTTCTCGATCTCTGCCGCCAGGGCTTTGCCCTGCTTCACGGTATCGCGATCGATGCGCAGAATTCTCGCCTGCGGAAATTCTGCGGTAAGGGTGTCTTCCAGTCGCTGCACACCGCGACCGATGGGTGATAAGTCTGAATCACCGCATTCGGGGCACTGGCGGGGGACAGAGGCGAAGATGCCGCAGTGATGACATTGAAGACGCCAAGTGGATTGCCGCGGGGCTTCGCCCCTCGCAATGACGGACGTGGTATTCGACTTTGCAGTGGCAAGAGATGCAGCATCGACTCGGTGCAGCACAGCGGCGACGCCGCAATCCGGGCATCGCGATGACCAGCCGCAACTTCCACAAGAAAGCACGGGTGCGTAGCCGCGCCGGTTCAGAAACACCAGCACCTGGCCGCCATCGGCCAGCACCTGGGCAATCGCGGATCGGCTTTGCTGCGACAGCCCTTCCTTGGCGGGATCGTTCAGAGTGTCGATCAGCTCAATCGGTGCGGCGGGTTCACCGGTGGCCCGGTGCGGCAGGGAGAGCAAGTGATATTTTTTTCGCTCAATCTGGGCCCAGGTTTCAATCGAAGGGGTGGCGCTGCCCAGCACCAGGGTGGCGCCGATATTTTGTGCACGCCACACGGCCAGGTCGCGCGCGGAATAGCGCATGCCTTCCTGCTGCTTATACGAATGGTCGTGCTCTTCATCCACAATGATCAGCGCCAGATGCGGCATGGGGGTCATGATGGAGAGCCGTGTACCGATCACCAGCCGTGCCCGGCCCGTCGCTGCGGAGAGCCAGAGCCGTGCCCGCTCGCGCTCGGTGACTTCGCTGTGCAACACGGCGATCTCGACTCCCGGCAGGGCCTGAGCAAACCGCGCCACCAGCTGTGGGGTGAGCCCAATTTCCGGCACCATGACCAGCACCTGTTGTTGTGCACCCGATTCAATGCAGCGGCGGGCGACTTCGGTATAGACGCGGGTCTTGCCGGAACCGGTTACGCCGTGCAGTACAAAGACGCCGGGCTTTTGGATGGCTTCGAAGGCGGCGAGTTGGTCGAGGTTGAGTGCGGGTTCACTGGCGCTGGATTGCTGCGGGGTTTCGTCTTTGGCAGCCACCACCTCCCCCATCAGCCGATCAAAATTGCTGCGGCCCCCTTCTTTCTTTGCTGCATAGTTTTTTATATCGCGCAGCCACTTGGGCAGCAGGCCCACCGCGATCGTGCCGAAGGGCCTGCGGTAATAACGTGCAGCAAATGCCATGAGTGCAATCCAGGCGGGATCGGCGGCTGGCAGCCCAGGAATGGGGCCGCAAATGGGCCTGATCTTCTCGGGGGCGAGCTCTTGTTCAGGGCCGGGCCGCAGGCCTTGATCCGAAGCCATTTGGTCCCACTGAATCGCCATTCCAAGCACTTCCCGACGACCCAATGGGGCCAAAATCCACGTCCCGTGTGGAATTTTTTCTCCCGCCCAGGCGTAGTCAAGGGTTGCGGCCAGTGGTGCGTCTACAGCCACTGAAATCAAGGGTTTCGAGCCTGTGGACAAGTCTGTGGGCAAGTGAGGTTGAAAACGCTCTGATTATCAGTCAGGAAAAAAACAGGACGTGAGTCATCACTGATCTGAAATTCAAATCTATCGAATAATCAATGACTTAGGGAATTATTCTGATTTCGTGCAGCAGAAAATTCCTGCAAGGCATGAAAAGTCCGTTCTGTGTATAAGCGATCACAGAACGCACCGAATCAGCGCAGTTTTTTAGAGTAGTTAGCGACCGCTTCCACCAGACAGGCCACATTATCCGGAGGGGTGAATTGGGAGATGCCGTGGCCCAGATTGAACACGTGGCCCACGCCCTGGGTGACCCGACCAAAGCTCTCCAGGGTGCGGGCAACTTCGGCCTGAATATGCTGCGGGGTGCCCAGCAGGCAGGCCGGATCGATATTGCCCTGAAGCGCGCACTCACTGCCGATCAGCTCTCTTGCCTTGCCTAAATTGGTAGTCCAGTCCAGGCCAACGGCATCGGCCCCGGTGGCGGCAATCGATTCGAGCCACTGGCCGCCGCCCTTCACAAAGGCAATGATCGGCGTGGGCTGACCACCGGTGTGGCCCTGATTTTTGCGAATCGCAATGCTGGCCGCACGGACCCGCTCAATGATCGATTGGATGTGTTGCTGAGAAAAACGCTCGAAATGCCCTTCGGGCAGAAATCCCCCCCAGGAATCAAACACCATCACAGCATCCGCTCCAGCTTCGATCTGCATGATTAAGTAATCACTCACTGCAACCGAAAGTTTTTCCAGCAATTGCTGCAGGGCTTCCGGGCGGCTGTACATCCATTTGCGGACATTCAGAAAATCATCGCCACTGCCACCGCCATTGATCATGTAGCAGGCCAGAGTCCAGGGGCTACCGGAAAAACCGATCAGCGGCACACGCCGATTCAGCGCCTTCTTGATGGTCGAAACAGCATCTGCAACATAGCGAAGTTCAACAGTCGGATCGAGCCGGCCAAGTGCAACAATGTCGGCATCTGTTTCGATGCGCTTGGTGAATTTCGGACCCTCGCCTTGCTCGAAAAACAGGCCCAGGCCCATGGCATCGGGGATGGTCAGGATGTCGGAAAACAGAATTGCAGCATCCAGTCCGAAGCGATCAATCGGCTGCAATGTAACTTCGCAGGCCAGCTCCGGGTTCTTGCACAGGGACATAAAGTCGCCCGCCTTTTTACGGGTGGCGTTGTACTCCGGCAAGTAGCGGCCAGCCTGGCGCATCAGCCAAACAGGCGTGCGTTCGGTAGGCTGACGCTTTAAGGCGCGAAGAAAAAGGTCGTTTTGAAAGGTCACTTCTTCTTGCGCAGACGCTGGATCGCTTGGATCTCGGCGATGGCTTCCATGAGTTCAGCCTGGGCCTTGGCATAGTCCATCTCCGCAGCCTTGCTGGCTAACGCCTCCTCTGCCTTGCGCTTGGCCTCAAGGGCCTTGGCTTCATCCAGGTCCTTGCCGCGAATGGCGGTATCGGCCAACACGGTCACGCCCTTGGGCTGGACCTCCAGAATACCGCCCGCAACAAATACCAATTCCTCGTTCTCTGGGCCACCATTTTGAATCCGCACGGTGCCTGGCTTGATGCGGGTGATCAGCGAAATGTGGCCCGGCAGAATGCCCAACTCCCCTGACTCTCCAGGGAGTGCAACAAATGTTGCAGGACCAGAAAAGATACTTTCCTTGGCACTGACAACATCGACATGAAACTGGTTTGACATGGCTCTTCCTGAACGCGTTGATCGAGTGGACTGAACTGCCGCTTACTGCAGCGTTTTGGCCTTCTCGAACACCTCATCAATACCGCCCACCATGTAGAAGGCCTGCTCGGGCAGGGCATCGCACTCGCCATCCACAATCATCTTAAAGCCTCGGATAGTCTCTTTCAGGGTGACGTACTTGCCCGGTGAGCCGGTAAACACTTCGGCCACGTGGAAGGGCTGGGACAGGAAACGCTGGATCTTACGTGCGCGGGCCACCAGCTGTTTGTCTTCCGGCGAGAGCTCGTCCATTCCCAGAATCGCGATAATGTCGCGCAGTTCTTTGTAGCGTTGCAACGTTGCCTGCACACGGCGGGTCACGGTGTAATGCTCCTCGCCCACCACGTTGGGGTCTACCTGACGTGAGGTGGAATCCAACGGATCCACAGCGGGGTAAATACCCAGCGAAGCGATGTCACGTGAGAGCACCACCGTAGCGTCCAGGTGAGCAAAGGTGGTGGCGGGAGAGGGGTCGGTTAAGTCGTCCGCAGGAACGTAGACGGCCTGAATCGAGGTAATCGAGCCAACTTTGGTCGACACAATCCGCTCTTGCAGTCGGCCCATTTCTTCGGCCAGCGTCGGCTGATAGCCCACGGCGGAGGGCATACGTCCAAGCAGCGCGGACACCTCGGTTCCAGCCAGGGTATAGCGGTAGATGTTGTCGACGAAGAACAGTATGTCACGGCCATCGTCACGGAAGCGCTCAGCCATGGTCAGACCGGTCAGGGCCACGCGCAGACGGTTGCCCGGGGGCTCGTTCATCTGACCGAACACCATGCCCACTTTATCGAGCACGTTGGACTCTTTCATCTCGTGATAGAAATCGTTGCCCTCACGGGTACGCTCACCCACGCCGGCAAACACCGACAAACCCGAGTGCTGCTTGGCGATGTTGTTAATCAATTCCATCATGTTCACGGTCTTGCCCACACCAGCACCGCCGAACAGACCGATCTTGCCACCCTTGGCAAAAGGACAGATCAGATCAATCACCTTAATCCCTGTTTCAAGCAGCTCTACCGAGGGAGAAAGATCCGCAAATTTTGGCGCAGGCTGGTGAATCTCCCGGCGCTCATCGGTGCCAATCGGGCCCGCTTCATCAATTGGACGGCCCAGCACATCCATGATGCGACCCAGTGTGGCCTCGCCAACCGGAACAGAGATGCCCTTACCGGTGTTGTTCACCAGCATGCCGCGGCGCAGACCGTCAGATGAGCCCATGGCAATGGTACGTACCACACCATCGCCAATTTGCTGCTGCACTTCGAATGTCAGACCTTTTTCTACGAGCGGATGCTCGGAGCTGGAATCCAGCATCAGTGCGTCATAGACCTTGGGCATGGCGTTGGCGGGGAACTGGATATCCACCACAGCGCCGATGGTCTGAACGATTTTGCCTTGTGCAGTGCTCATAGTTTGGTCCTTAAATAATTCTGTTCAACGCATTTGCTCAACAACATTTCTCTAGTGCCACTTCGCCCAACTAGACGGCTGCGGCACCACCCACAATCTCTGACAACTCTTTGGTAATGCCCGCCTGCCGCGCCTTGTTATAGGTGAGCTGCAGGTCATCAATCACTTTCTTGGCGTTATCCGAGGCAGCCTTCATGGCCACCATACGTGCGCTTTGTTCACAAGACATGTTCTCGGCCACTGCCTGATAGATCACGGATTCAACATAGCGCAGCAGCAGATCATCCAACACCGTGGCGGCATCGGGCTCATAGACATAGTCCCAATCATGACCAGGGTCGGTACGCTCAAGCCGATCGTCGGTAAGCGGCAGGAGCTGCAGCATCAGGGGCTCCTGCTTCATGGTGTTGATGAACTTGTTGTAGCAGAGGTAGACCGCATCGACCTCGCCTTTGGTGAAGGCATCGAGCTGGACCTTGAGGGGGCCGATTAGCTGCTCCAGGTGTGGTGTATCGCCCAGATGGGTTACGTGGGACACAATCTTGGCACCAGCGCGGGAGAAAAATCCCAGGCCCTTGTTACCAATCGCCACCATCTGGGACTCAATCTTTTGATCAGACCATTCGCGCATTTTCATCAGCACCATGCGCAAGAGGTTGGTATTCAGGCCGCCGCACAGACCCTTATCTGTGGTCACCACCACTAGGCCCACACGCTTTAATGCGCCGTGGGGTGTGAGAAACGGGTGGCGATACTCGGGGTTGGCATGACTCAGGTTTGAGCAGATGGCGCGAATTTTCTCGCCATAAGGACGGCCCGCGCGCATCCGGTCCTGCGCCTTGCGCATTTTTGATGCGGCCACCATTTCCATAGCCTTGGTGATCTTGCGCGTGTTTTGCACGCTCTTGATCTTGGTACGAATTTCCTTTGAGCCGGGCATGTCGCTTTCCTGGGTCTGTCGTTTCTGCCGTTGGTAATTGTCAGGCGCCTGACTTAATAAGAACCCGTTTTCTTAAACTGCTCAATTGCACTGCGCAGTTCGGCCTCATCTTCCTTCGACATGTCGTTGGCCTTTTCAAGACGCTCGACCAGGGCGGCATGCTTAGAGCGGATGTAATCACGTAGGGATTTCTCGAAGCTCGCCATCTGCTTCATATCCACACCCTCCATAAAGCCGTTGTTTACCGCAAACAGGGTAAGGGCCATCTCCCAGACCGCCATGGGGTGATATTGGGGCTGCTTCATGACTTCGGTCACGATGCGGCCATGCTCCAACTGCTTGCGGGTAGCTTCATCCAAATCAGAGGCGAACTGGGCAAACGCCGCCAGTTCACGATACTGGGCAAGGGCCAGACGCACACCCGCACCAGTGTCTTTACGTTTCATGATCTTGGTCTGCGCGGCACCACCGACTCGGGAAACCGAGATACCGGCGTTGATGGCAGGACGAATACCAGCGTTAAACAGATCGGTCTCCAAGAAGATCTGGCCATCGGTAATCGAAATCACGTTGGTCGGCACAAACGCTGACACGTCGCCGGCCTGAGTTTCAATAATCGGCAGCGCGGTGAGCGAGCCGGTTTTGCCCTTCACAGCACCATTGGTAAATTTTTCAACCCACTCTTCACTGACACGGGCGGCACGCTCGAGCAGGCGCGAGTGAAGGTAAAACACGTCGCCGGGGAAAGCCTCACGGCCAGGAGGACGGCGCAGCAGCAGTGAGACCTGACGATAAGCAACAGCTTGTTTCGAGAGGTCGTCGTAAATGATCAGGGCGTCCTCGCCACGATCACGGAAGTACTCGCCCATCGTGCAGCCGGAGTAAGCGGACAGGTATTGCATGGCGGCCGATTCCGATGCCGATGCCGCAACCACAATGGTGTAGGCCATGGCGCCGGTTTCTTCGAGTTTGCGCACCACGTTGGCAATGGTGGAAGCCTTCTGACCGATTGCCACATAGACGCAGAACACGTTCTGGCCCTTTTGATTAATGATGGCATCCACCGCAACCGCTGTTTTGCCAGTCTGACGGTCGCCGATGATGAGCTCACGCTGGCCACGGCCAATCGGCACCATGGAGTCAATCGCCTTAAGTCCAGTCTGCACCGGCTGCGACACTGACTTACGCCAGATCACGCCCGGGGCCACTTTTTCAATGATGTCGGTCTCTTTGGCATTGATGGGGCCTTTACCATCAATCGGCTGACCAAGGGCATTTACCACACGGCCAATCAGTTCCTTGCCAACGGGCACATCGAGAATGCGGCCCGTGGTCTTCACCACGTCGCCTTCTGAGACGCCTTCATAGTCGCCCAGAATCACCGCACCCACGGAGTCACGCTCAAGGTTCAGTGCCAGTCCCACCACATTATTGGGGAATTCAAGCATCTCGCCCTGCATCACATTGGAGAGGCCATGGACTCGGCAGATGCCGTCGGTCACGGTCACCACTGTTCCCTGATTACGGGAATCGGTAGAGAGATTGAGTCCCTGGATTTTTGTTTTCAGTAGTTCGCTGATTTCAGACGGATTGAGCTGCATTCAATTGACTCCTAGTTCGTCAGGGCGGACTGCATGCGGGCGAGTTTTCCGCGCACCGATGCATCCAAAACTTCATCGCCGATGGCAATCGAAACGCCACCGATCAAGGCAGGATCGACAACAACCGATACCTTTACTTTTTTACCGTGCTTTTTCTCGAGCAACGCGGAGATCTCGCCAACCTGGGCTTCTGTCATGGGATAAGCTGAGGTTACTTCTGCTGAAAGGACTTTTTCTGCTTCATCGCGCAGAGCGTTAAACATGGTGCTGACGTCATGCAGGGCGCCAAGCCGCTCGTTTTCGGCCAACACCAGCAGCATCTTGCGCTGGCTATCAGAAAGCACAGGCGCAGCAGACGCAATCAAATCGGCAAGCTTTGCAGCCGATAAGGCGGGATTGCCGAGCAGCGCCTTCATCTCAGGTGCCGACACGATGGTGGCCAATGCGTCAAGCGCATCCGACCACTGGGCAAAAGCGTTTTCGTCCTTGGCCAGGCCAAAGGCGGCCTCTGCGTAGGGCCTGGCAATGGTGCGAAGCTCGGCCATAAATCAGAGCTCTTTCTTCAGATTGGCCAGAAGATCAGCGTGGACCTGGGCATTGACCTCGCGGGACAGAATTTGCTGAGCGCCTTTAACAGCCAGAGCAGCAACTTCTTCACGCAGGGTGTCGCGGGCACGTTGCATGGCAGCGCCTGCCTCGGCTTCTGCAGCCTCTCGGGCCTGAGCGATCAGGCGGGCGGCCTCGGCGCGGGCATCATCAATCAGAGAGGATGCCTGCTTCTCGGCAGAGCCACGAACATCGGAGGCGACGTCTTTGGCCTTGGCAAGCTCATCTTGTACCCGGCGCTCAACTGCTACCAGGTCGGCCTTGGCCTTGTCCGCTGCAGCGAGGCCATCAGCGACTTTTTTGGCCCGATCATCGAGCGCCTTCATCACCGGTGGCCACACAAACTTCATGGTGAACCAGGCCAGGATGAAGAACACCACCAACTGGGCAATAAGTGTTGCATTCAGATTCACGTTGGAACCCTCTTCATGTGTTGGTCAAACGACCGGCGATACTGAAGTGCCGCCGGAACAAAACAATTCGTTCGATCAGTCAGCCGGATTAGCCTGCAAACGGGTTTGCAAAGGCAAACATCATGGCGATACCAACACCGATCAGGAAGGCCGCGTCAATCAGACCAGCCAGCAGGAACATCTTGGTCTGCAACGCGTTCATCAGCTCGGGCTGACGGGCCGAAGCCTCAATGAATTTGCCACCCATGATTCCGATACCGATACAGGCACCGATGGCACCAAAACCAATGATCAGACCGCAGGCAAGAGCAACAAAAGCAACGTTCGTCATAACAACTCCTCAGTGGGAATAAATAAAAACAACACCTTCAAAAAAACCAGGCTCTGATTATTTCTTTCAGTGCCCCTCATGAGCCTGGCCGATATACACCAGGGTCAGCATCATAAAGATGAAGCCCTGTAGTAACACGATCAGGATGTGAAAGATCGCCCAAACGGAACCCGCCAGCACATGTCCAATAAAGCCGAACGCGGTGGCGGTGCCGCCCAACAAGGCGATCAACAAAAACACAAGTTCACCGGCATACATATTTCCAAAAAGCCGCATGCCCAGCGAAACAGTCTTGGCAACAAACTCAATAATATTCAGCCCAAGATTCGGAAGCCATAACGCGGGATGGCTGCCGAACGGTGCACAAAAGAGCTCATGCACAAAGCCGCCAAGGCCCTTAATCTTGACGTTGTAGTAAAGCATCAGGACCAGTACGCCGAGCGCCATGCCCATGGTGCCGTTGAGATCCGCGGTGGGCACGATGCGGTGATAATGAATCACGCTATCCAAGCCGAGCAGTGCAAAGATCGTATGCGGCAGATCCACCGGCAGAAAGTCCAGCGCATTCATCATGACCACCCAAAGAAATACTGTGAGGGCCAGTGGCGCGATGAACTGACGATTACCGTGAACGATTGATTTGGATTGCTCTTCGACCATCTCGACCACGATCTCGACCGCCGCCTGCAGTCGGCCCGGCACGCCCGAGGTGGCCTTGCGCGCCACAGCCGCCAACACCAGAATCACCAACAGGCCCATTGAAACGGACCAGAACAGGGTGTCCAGATTCATGACCGAAAAATCGATGATCTGTGCCTGGGGCTTGCCGGTCGTGGTGAGATGCCCCAGATGGTGAATGATGTATTCCGAAGAGGTCGGGGCGGTTGTGGATGCCATGTGTTTTTGCTCTTGTTCTTGCAGACGCTGCTGTGTTGCGAAGAATTCCCTGTGTGAAGCGTATTCTAAATTTTTTAATCCATCACTTCTCTAAAAGCCGGGGCCGTCCCGCCTGGTACTGATCCCAAAGGCGCTGACACCAAGGTGTCAGCAATAGGGCTTTCAGCGCAAGGATCACGCCAACAATCAGCGCACCCCAGGACATGCCCTCGATCCATCGGTAAGACAGCCACAACAACAGCACCGACAGACCGATCTTCAAAAACTCGCCTACCAATAACACCACGGGCGCAAATCGCGGGGGGCTCGTCTTCAACCTGAGCGCCAGCAATGCATTGGGAACCACGATGGAACCTCCCCCAGCGACCAGCGACAGGGCATGCAGCGGTCCCCATACCAGCCATACAACCATCCCTGCCAGTAGCGTGATCACGGCCTGAAGGCCTACTGCGATCAACACGTTCTTGTCTTTCTGCGTGGACTACCGGACTCCCGGTGTCCGCCCCCGGCAAAGGGACCCAAAGGATAGCTTTGCCACGGATTGCGTGTCAATTTCGAACACACCAAAAATCGCCACCGCGGATCCGGCATCAGTCCTCCGGCAGGCCCTCGGGCGCAAGCAAGGCAATCACGCCATCAAGTTCATCCATGTTCGAGAACCGGATAGTCAGCTCGCCCCTACTGCCCCGGCCCTGCCTGAGCATGACTGGCAGTCCAATGGCATCTGAAATCTGATCCTGGACGCGTGTCCAGTCCCGATCTTTTTGCTGGTCTTTTTTTCGGGCCCCTTTTCCAGAGGGGGACACAGCGCCAATTCTCGATGCAAGCCGCTCGGTATCCCGCACCGAGAGGCCCTCGGCCACGATACGCTCAGCCAGGGCCCGCTGCTGCGCCGGGCCAAGGGGAAGCAGCGCCCTTGCGTGGCCCGCATCAATGCTTTGATCGCGGAGCATGGCCTGAACCGCCACAGGCAGCTGCAAAAGCCGCAGCAGATTGGTAGTGGCGCTACGGGAGCGGCCGACCGCTTTGGCCGCCTGCTCATGCGTGAGACCAAATTCGCGGATCAAACGGTCAATGCCCTGGGCTTCTTCTAGGGCGGTAAGGTCCTCGCGCTGTAGGTTTTCTATCAAGGCCATCGCCAGGGCGGCCTGGTCATCCACCTCCCGGACAATCACCGGAACCTCTTTTAAACCTGCAAGTTGAGCGGCACGGAAGCGCCGCTCGCCTGCAATGATTTCGTAATCGGTGCCGCGGGCCGATTTACCAATGGGCCTGACCAGCAGGGGCTGCATGATGCCCTGTGCGCGAATGGAATCTGCAAGCTCTTCCAGGCTCTCGGAATCCATGGCTTGACGGGGCTGATAGCGGCCCGCACGTAATGCAGCAATTGCCAGTGTTTGTTGCGCAGCATTAGACTGAGCCACCGGCGCTGCTCCCCCAAGAAGGGCATCCAGACCACGGCCAAGTCCTTTTTTCTTACTGTTTGCGTTCACGCGACCTCCGTTGCAGACCGCTCATCCAAGCGTGCGATCAATTCTTCACCGAATTCGAGATAAGCCTTCGATCCCCGAGAGCCGGGGTCATAGACAATGCCAGGCTGGCCAAAGCTGGGTGCCTCGGCAAGCCGCACGTTGCGGGGGATCACAGCCTGAAACACCTTGTTGCCAAAGTGCGTGACGAGCTGATCTGAAACCTGCTGTGACAGTGTCATGCGCGGGTCGAACATCACGCGCAGCAGGCCGATCACCTCAAGCTTGGGATTGAGATTAGCGTGGACACGCTTGATGGAATTTAAAAGATCGGACAGGCCTTCGAGTGCAAAGTATTCGCACTGCATGGGAATAATCACACCGTGGGCCGCACACAGACCATTGAGTGTGAGCAAAGAGAGTGAAGGCGGACAATCCAGCACCACGAAGTCATAATCGTTTTTGACTTCGGCCAGGGCTTCGGCCAGGCGATGTTCACGGCCCTCCAGATCTACCAGCTCAATCTCAGCACCGGCAAGATCACGGTTGGCTGCCAAGACATCGTAGCCGCCCGCCTCGGAATGAATGCGGGCCTGGTCAATCGGCATCAGGCCCAGCAGGACCGGATAGACCGAGCGCTCCAGATCCTGCTTATCGATACCACTGCCCATAGTAGCGTTGCCCTGTGGGTCAAGGTCAACCAGCAAGACCCTGCGGCCAAGCCTTGCCAGTGCGGCCGAAAGATTGACCGCAGTGGTGGTCTTGCCAACCCCACCCTTTTGATTGGCCACGGCATAAATACGAAAACTCAAGCCCGCCTCCTTGCGATCAGCAGATGTCGCTCACCAACCAATCCCGGAATAGCCAAGTAAATTGGTGGTTCGAGAATAATTTCGGCTTGATCTCTATTCATTTTTAATAGTGTTTGCTCACCAACAAAGTTTTTTTGCCGACCAATCATCGCGGCCCAGCAGGTCCCGGGCCTTGAAACCCCCAATGTCAGCGACAGGAAGTCTTCAAAGGCAGCGAATGCGCGGGACGTAATCAAATCGTAGGCTTTTTTACCGGATAACTCCCGGACATCCTGGGCAAGTACCGCAACGCGGCCCGCCAGGCCAAGCTGGCCCACCACATGCCTTAAAAAAGCCGATTTTTTCTGTTGCCTCTCGATCAAATCGAAACGGGATTGTGGCATGACCACCGCCCAAACGATGCCGGGTGCTCCCATGCCGCTGCCCACATCGGCCACCGTGCCTGAGAGGGGCAGATCGGGGCGCTTCAGCAACACCTCAGCGACTACCAGGCTATCGAGAAGATGCTTCAAAATCTGCTGCTCTAGGTCCTCAATCGCCGTAAGACTATGGACCCGATTCCAGCGGTTGAGCAGCAGCAGATAGTGGGCCAAAGCTCGGGCCTGCTCGTCTGAGACACGCAGCCCCGCCCCTGCAGCAGCCGCAAAAATCCTCTCGCCCAGGGCCTCTTGGCTGGGCTCATCGGTTTTGACCTCTGCCAATCAGGCCGCCTTCTCTGAATCGCCCAGCTGCCTTCCAGCGCGCAGCCGCTTCAGATGAATCCACAAGAGCGAAATCGCCGCAGGCGTCACACCAGAAATCCTTGCGGCCTGGCCCAGGGTCTGAGGCGATATCGCCTGAAGCTTCTGCCGGACCTCGATCGATAGGCCCCGCACTGCGCTGTAGTCCAGGCCTTCGGGTATAGGTGTTTTTTCCTGGGCAGCATTGCGGGCGACTTCGTCCTGCTGTCGGGAAATGTAGCCCGCATATTTCGCCTGGATCTCCACCTGCTCGCAGACGGCACGGCTCAAGGCCGCAGGCGGCTGAAGCGACGCCTGTCCCTGATGGTCCACAAGGCCAATGAGATCCTGATAGCGGACCTCCGGGCGCTTGAGTAACTCCAGGGCGGTGATTTCGCGATCCAGGGGTGAAGCCACAAGCGTGGCAATCGATGCCGAGGGAAAACGCTTGGGCCCAACCAGGGCCTGGCCAAGCCGAGCCGTCTCATGAACAATCCCATCCCGCTTTTCACAGAAGGCCTGCCAACGATGGTCATCGACCAGGCCCAATCGCCTGCCGATCTCGGTCAGCCGCAGGTCGGCATTATCCTCACGCAGACTGAGCCGATACTCCGCCCGACTGGTGAACATGCGATAAGGTTCTGTCACCCCCCGGGTGACCAGATCATCGGCCAGCACACCAAGATAGGCCTCATGGCGGCCAGGCACCCAGGGGCCTTGGTCCTTCACCTGCAGGGCGGCGTTTAAGCCCGCCAGCAGGCCCTGGGCGGCGGCCTCTTCATAGCCGGTAGTGCCATTGATTTGGCCCGCAAAAAACAGGCCCGAAATCGACCGGGTCTCAAGCCAAGGCTTTAGCCCCCGGGGATCGAAATAGTCGTATTCGATGGCATAGCCCGGCCTAAGAATATGGGCCTGCTCCAGGCCACGCATGGAGTGGACAAGCTCTAACTGCACATCGAAGGGCAGGCTGGTGGAGATGCCATTGGGGTAGACCTCGTGGGTATTGAGGCCTTCAGGCTCAAGATAGATCTGATGGGCGTCCCGATCGGCAAAACGATGGACCTTGTCCTCAATGGAGGGGCAATAGCGCGGACCGACCCCCTCGATCACGCCGGTGAACATGGGGGAGCGATCCAGCCCCCCTCGAATAATCTCGTGGGTTCGGGCATTGGTATGAGTAACCCAGCACGGAATTTGGCGGGGATGCATAAAGGCATCCCCCAGAAAAGAAAACACCGGGACCGGGTCCAGATCGCCGGGCTGCTCAGCCAAGACCGAGTAATTGATCGTCCGGCCGTCCAGCCGAGGCGGAGTACCCGTCTTCAGACGACCCTGAGGGAGTTTCAGCTCTTTAAGCCGGGCCGAGAGCCGCATTGATGGCGGATCGCCAGCCCTTCCGCCGGGATGATTGTCCAGCCCGATATGAATTTTTCCATCCAGAAAGGTACCCGCCGTGAGCACGACGCGGGCTGCCTCAAATTCAATGCCGGTCTGGGTACGGACCCCGGTGACCCGCTCACCACTCACCAAAATGTCATCGACAGCCTGCTGAAAAAGCCATAGGTTTTGCTGGTTTTCTAGCCGCCCGCGGATTGCCTTGCGGTACAGCACCCGGTCTGCCTGGGCCCGGGTGGCCCGCACCGCAGGCCCCTTGGAGCCATTCAGAATTCGAAACTGGATGCCCGCCTCGTCTGTGGCGATGGCCATCGCGCCACCCAGGGCATCAATTTCCTTAACCAGATGGCCCTTGCCAATACCGCCAATCGAGGGGTTACAAGACATTTGGCCGAGCGTCTCCAGGCTGTGGGTCAGCAGCAGCGTCTGGCAGCCCATCCGGGCGGCGGCAAGCGCGGCCTCTGTGCCGGCATGGCCGCCACCGATGACGATCACATCAAATGTCTTAGGAAAAATCATTGTTTCACGTGAAACAGTTCAGCCACCGTCGCCTGATGCAGCCCCGGCCGCAGTGGCTGAACTAAAAACTGCCGAGACTTTAGAGTCCAGCAATCGTAACGAATTTGATCTCCATAAAGTCGTCCAGGCCGTATTTCGAGCCCTCACGGCCCAGGCCGGACTGCTTCACCCCGCCAAAGGGACCGACTTCCGTGGAAAAATTACCCGTATTAACCGCGACCATGCCCGACTCAAGCGCCTCCGCCACGCGGAAGATACGGCCGACATCGCGGGCATAGAAGTAGGCGGCCAGGCCGAACTCTGTGTCATTGGCAAGGGCGATCGCCTCTTCTTCCGTCTTGAAACGAAAGAGCGGCGCCACGGGGCCAAAGGTCTCCTCCCGCGATACCAACATGGAGGGTTTGACTTCGGTCAGCACAGTGGGCTCGAAAAAGAGGCCTCCCATAGCGTGCGGGCGGCCGCCTACCAACACCTTGGCGCCGCCAGCAAGGGCATCAGCCACGTGGGATTTCACCTTATCGAGCGCAGCGGTCTCAATCAGGGGGCCGATCTGCACACCCGCCTGGGTACCCGGACCAACACGCAATTGCGCAACTTTTTCAGATAACTTCTTGGCAAAGGCATCGTAGACACCATCCTGCACATAGAGCCGGTTGGCGCAGACGCAGGTCTGGCCGGCGTTTCGGTATTTAGAGGCAATCGCGCCTTCCACCGCTGCATCCAGATCTGCATCATCAAAAACGATAAAGGGTGCGTTGCCCCCCAGCTCAAGCGAGAGTTTTTTCACTGTGTCCGCCGACTGCCGAAGCAAAATCCGACCGACCTCGGTTGAGCCGGTAAAGGAGACTTTTCTTACCCGCGTGTCCTGGCAAAGCGCCAGGCCGATCTCAGGCGCTGCCGCAGCATCGCCCACCACGATATTGAATACGCCCGCAGGAATGCCCGCCTCCTGAGCCAGTTCAGCCAGAAGCAGGGCTGTCAGCGGGGTGGCCTCTGCCGGCTTTACAACAACGGTGCATCCCGCAGCGATAGCAGGCGCACACTTCCTAGTAATCATGGCCAGAGGAAAATTCCAGGGCGTAATCGCACCCACCACCCCGATCGGCTCTTTGAAAACCATCAGCCGACGGCCTGCGACCGGCGATGGAATCACATCGCCATAGGCCCGCTTGATCTCCTCGGCAAACCACTCGACGAAGGAGGCGCCGTAGAGCACCTCGCCCTTGGCCTCGGCAAGGGGTTTGCCCTGCTCAGTCGTCATCAGCAAAGCCAATCGATCAGAGTTCTTGATGATCAGCTCAAACCAGTCGCGCATTTTGTTGCTGCGCTCTTTGGAGGTGGTGGCCTTCCAGGAGCCAAGTGCGGCATGGGCCGCCGCAATCGCATCAAGTGTGTCCTCGCGGCCCATATTGGCCACCATCGCCACCTGCTCACCATTCGCAGGATTGGTGACTACAAACTCACGGCCTGACTTCGCCGCGACCCATTGACCGTTAATGAATCCCTGCGTCTTCATATTCATTTCATCGTGGGCATAACAAATTCAGCGCCTGAGCGAATGCCCGTTGGCCAACGCTGCGTAATGGCCTTGTAACGCGTGTAGAAGCGCACGCCCTCGGGCCCGTGAATGTGATGATCACCGAACAGAGAATCCTTCCAACCACCGAAAGAGTGGAACGCCATGGGCACGGGGATCGGCACATTGATGCCGACCATGCCCACCTGAATGCGGGACGCAAACTCGCGTGCACTATCACCATCGCGGGTAAAGAGCGATACGCCATTGGCAAACGAATGACCGTGAATCAATGCAAGCGCATCCTCAAAATTCTTCACCCGCACCACACTTAAGACTGGGCCGAAAATCTCTTCGCGATAAATCTTCATCGACGGCTGCACATGATCGAAGAGGCAGGGCCCAATGTAGAAACCATTCTCATGGCCCTGGACCTTCAACCCGCGGCCATCGACCACCAGAGTGGCACCCTCTGCAACACCGGCATCCACATAGCCGCGCACTTTTTCCAGATGGGCGGCCGTAACCAGGGGGCCCATCTCTGCGCCCTTGGTCTCGCCGGGCGCAACACGGATAGCGCGGGCCTTCTCTGCAATCTTTTGCACCAGGGCATCGGCAACACCGCCCACTGCCACGGCCACCGAGATGGCCATGCAGCGCTCGCCTGCGGAACCGTAGGCTGCGCCGATCAGGGCATCAACCGCCTGATCCAGGTCCGCATCGGGCATCACCACCAGATGATTTTTCGCGCCACCCAGGGCCTGCACGCGCTTACCGTGAGTGGTTGCGGTCTCCTGAATGTATTTGGCAATCGGAGTAGAGCCAACGAAACTCACTGCGGCCACCTTGGGGTGGGCAAGCAGCGCATCCACCGCCTCTTTATCCCCCTGCACAACATTGAATACACCATCGGGCAGGCCACAAGCCTTCAAACCCTCGGCGATCATGAGTGAAGGCGAAGGATCCCGCTCCGAGGGTTTCAATACAAAGGTGTTGCCACAGGCAATGGCCACCGGAAACATCCAGCAGGGCACCATCACGGGAAAATTAAAGGGCGTGATGCCGACACAGACCCCCACCGGCTGACGCATGCTCCAGGCATCGATGCCCGCACCCACCTGCTCAGTGTACTCACCCTTCATCAGATGCGGGATGCCGCAGGCAAATTCAACCACCTCCAGCCCACGCTGAACCTCACCTTTCGCATCATCGAATGTCTTGCCATGCTCGCTCGTGATCGCCATAGCAAGCGCATCCATATTGCGCTCCATCCAATCCTTGAATGCAAAAAGCACTCGCGCCCGCTTTACCGCTGGCGTTGCAGACCAAGCAGGAAACGCAGCGGCAGCAGCATCAACTGCGCTGCCGACCTCGGCAGCAGAGGCCAGTGCAACCTCTCGCGCAATCGCGCCGGTCGCCGGGTTAAAGACAGGTGCGGTACGCGTAGACATCGCACCCAATCGGCCATTAATCCAATTTCCAATCAGAGATTGGCCCAACACATTCTGCGGTGAATTCATATCAACATCTCCAAAGTGCCCCAGGCCATCTTCACAATGAGGACGGCCAGCAAAACCAGAAAAAACCGACGTACAAACCGGCTGCCCTTCTTGACCGCAAGATGCGATCCAATCCATGCGCCCGCCACATTGCAGACCGCCATGGTCAGCGCAGCGACCAGAAAAAATTCGCCAGCAGGGAGAAAAAACGCAAGTGCAGCGAGATTGGTCGTGAAATTCACGAGCTTGCTCGAAGCCGAAGCATGCAGGAAATCATAACCAAAGAAACGCACAAAAATGAAGATCAGAAAAGCACCAGTACCCGGACCAAAAAAACCATCGTAAAAGCCAATCAGGGACCCCGTCAGGAAACCGGCGACACGCTGCGCAGTACGCGACAGTCTGGGGTCGTGCACCGCCCCCATCTCTTTGTGGCGAAACGTAACAAAGGCCACCACAAGCAGCAAAACCAATACAAGCGGCTGCACAAGCGCCCGTGGCAGCAGGCTCACCGTGGCGGCGCCAATCCAGGAAAAGACTGCGGCCCCCAGCAGAGCCGGGACCAAGGGATTCCAGTCCAGACGGACGTTGCGGGCATAGCGCAGGGTCGCCAGAAAAGTGCCCGAAATCGCCGAGATTTTGTTGGTACCAAAAAGCGCTGCGGCGGAGCCCTGGGGGACAAAGGAAAACAGGGCGGGTACCTGTACCAGCCCCCCTCCTCCAACCACCGCATCAATGAATCCTGCGGTCAGCCCCGCCAGCGCCAGCGCCAGCAATACCCAGCCCTCGGGGCCACCGGCAGCCCCAAGATCAAAAACACTCAAAATGATTTCCTTAAAAACGCAGTGCGTCCCCAAGCTCCTTGGTGGGCAGCACCTTCTTGTTAGGATCGCAGCATGAAACCGCTGATTGTGACATCGGGCGACCCCTCGGGCATTGGGCCGGAAATCGTGCTCAAGGCCGCGGCGCGCTGGCTAAGTGGTCCTGAGCAGTCGCGGCCGCTGCTGATCGCCGGAGACCCGGAATGGTTTGAAGAACTCGGCAAAGAATTGAATATTTCCACCAAAAATATGAATTTTCTTCCTGTTTTATATGAAAAAAAGAAAATTCATGTCAGTCAGGTGGGAAAAGAATCTGGTCAGGCTGGATTTGAGGCCATCCGGGCGGCAGTCACCCGTTGCATGCTGAAAGAGGCCGCAGGCCTGGTCACCGCACCCATTCACAAGGAATCACTGGCTCTTGCCGGCCACCCTTGGCCGGGCCACACCGAAATGCTGGCCGAGCTGGCAAGCCCCTCCGCACCGCCAGCCGTACGAATGATGCTGATCAATCCAGAACTCAAGGTGGTACTTAATTCCGTTCATCTGTCTTTAAAAGACATGATCGATGGTCTAAATGTGAAAGATTTAACGCAAACCATTCTGCTTGCCCGAGATGCCTGCCTACGGCTGGGAATCGCTGCACCACGGGTGGCCGTTGCGGGACTCAACCCTCATGCCGGCGAGGCAGGACTCTTTGGCAGGGAGGATCTGGACATCATCGCGCCTGCGGTTGCGGCGGCACAAACCCTGGGGGTGGATGCCTCGGGCCCCTGGCCGGGCGACACGGTATTCATGCGGGCACGGCGTGGCCAGGATTTTGATGTGGTGGTCGCGCAGTATCACGATCAGGGACTCATCCCAATTAAATATCTTGGCCTTGATCAGGGCATCAACATCACCCTGGGCCTGCCCTTTATCAGAACCAGCGTCGACCATGGCACCGCATTCGATATCGCTGACAAACACATCGCCGACCCGGGGTCGCTGCTTGCTGCCATTGCATTGGCAGATCGGCTGGCAAGCCAGGAAGAGCGCCCCGGACAGTCGATGATGAATCACTAACTGACGGGGCAAAGATAGCAACATGAACACCCCCACATCAAAGCTGCTGGCCATCTGCACGGGCAGTGTCAGCAGCCTGATGATCCGAAGCCATGAACATGCAAAGGAAATTCGCAGCGTCATGTCGGGCATCCGCAAATCGCCGGTAAGCCAACTGGATTCACCGCTGGAAATCCAATGCACCCCCATGGGCCTAGAGGGTGATGAGCAGGCCGATTTGAGTGTGCACGGGGGACTGGATAAGGCGGTCTACTGCTATCCGTTTGAGCACTATCAATTCTGGAAAACCGCCCTGCCCTGGGTTAAAGAACAACCATCACTCTATGGCCTGGTTGGCGAAAATCTCTGCACCTCGGGCCTAAATGAAACAGAACTCTATGTGGGCGATCAGCTGCGCATTGGCCAAGCGGTTTTGCTTCGCATCACCAAACCGCGCGAACCCTGCTACAAATTCAACGCCAGGATGCGATCCGCCCAGGCCGCAAAACTCATGGCCCAAGAAGGACTCTGTGGCTGGTATGCACGCGTGCTGCAGGCAGGAAAAATAAAAGCCGGGGACATGATCACCATCGTCCCCGGCCCCCGCGACATCACCGTCGCCGCCGAATATCAGCGTCTAATCAAACGCTAAGCGGCAAGCCGCTGCTTTAGCCTTGACTCCAGTGCGGACTTGGTGGAAAGCAGCACCGAAGGCAACCCATGGCTGAGTTTTTCAAATAGCTCCGCATGCAGGGCGAATTCATCTTTCCAGGATTGGGCATCGATGGAAGTGATTTTTGCAAACTGATCAGCCGAGAACTGCAGGCCGCTCCAGTCAAGATCTTCATAGCGCGGACTCACACCAAAGACATGGTCCACACCCTGGGCCTTGCCCTCGATGCGCTGAAGCATCCATTTCAATACACGCGCGTTTTCGCCAAAGCCTGGCCAGACAAACTTGCCCTGCTCATCGGTGCGGAACCAATTCACACAGAAAATCTTCGGAAGCCTTGCACCGGAGCGTGCGAGCTTATCGCCCAGATCAAGCCAGTGGGCAAAATAATCTGCCATGTTGTAGCCACAGAAAGGCAGCATGGCAAACGGGTCTCTACGCACCACACCCTGCTGACCGGCTGCTGCAGCGGTGGTTTCTGAACCCATGGTGGCCGCCATGTACACGCCCTCTTCCCAGTTACGGGCCTCGGTCACCAGGGGCACGGTGGTGGAACGGCGGCCGCCGAAGATAAAGGCATCAATCACCACGCCCTCGGGGTTGTCCCACTCGGGATCAATCACGGGATTCTGAACGGAAGCCACAGTAAAGCGTGCATTGGGATGCGCAGCCTTACGGCCCTGGGCTTTACCGATCTCTGGTGTCCAGTCCTTGCCCTGCCAGTCGATGCAATGGGCAGGCGCTTCACTCATGCCTTCCCACCAGACATCGCCGTCATCGGTTAAGGCCACATTGGTGAAGATGACGTTTTCTTTCAGCGATGCCATGCAGTTGTAGTTGGTTTTTTCATTGGTGCCCGGCGCAACACCAAAATAACCATTCTCCGGATTGATTGCCCGCAGCTGGCCCTGTGCATCGGGTTTGATCCACGCAATGTCATCGCCAATGGTGGTGATCTTCCAGCCACTGTTATCCAAACCCTTGGGTGGGATCAGCATGGCGAAATTTGTTTTGCCACAGGCCGAAGGAAAGGCCGCAGCCACATGATATTTCTTACCCCAGGGGGCCTGCACACCAAGGATCAGCATGTGCTCGGCAAACCAGCCGGGATTGGTGCCATGGGCCTGCTTGCGGCCCATGGAGGAAGCGATCCGCAGCGCAAAACATTTCTTACCCAAGAGCGCATTGCCGCCATAGCCCGAGCCATAAGACCAGATCTCTTGAGTCTCTGGGAAATGCACGATGTATTTAGTGGAGTTACACGGCCAGGAGACATCCTGTTGGCCATTGACAAGCGGCATGCCCACCGTGTGCACACAGGGCACAAAGGAGCCATACGACCCCAGCACGTCGTATACCGAGCGGCCCATGCGGGTCATCATGCGCATATTCACCACCACATAAGGTGAATCCGAGATCTCCACACCAATATGCGCAATCGGCGAGCCCAGGGGACCCATAGAGAACGGAATCACATACATGGTGCGGCCTTGCATGCAGCCTTCAAAGAGGCCATCCAAGGTTTTCCGCATCTCGGGAGGATCGATCCAGTTATTGGTAGGACCAGCATCTTCTTTGCGATCCGTGCAGATATAGGTGCGGTCCTCAACACGGGCCACATCCGAAGGATCGGACCAGGCAAGATAAGAATTGGGTCGCTTGGCAGGATTGAGTTTTTTCAACGTGCCCGAGGTGACCATTTCTTCACACAGACGGTCGTATTCCTGCTGAGAACCATCACACCAGACCACACGGGCGGGCTTGGTTTTTTCGGCAATCGATGTAACCCACTGAATCAGGCCCTGATGCTGCACATAGCTGGGGGGAGAAATTTGCATGATGATTGAATGTCGCTTGTCTGAGTCGGATAATGCCCCACTGTCACAAACAAGGCCGAAAGAAACGATCGGCTCGGCCCGCGGGAGACCTTTTCCGTGTTATCAATATCTTTCGGATTTTAACATTCGACCCCAGGAACAATGACCACCTCTGAACCCCTAGTTTTCCTGAGTTGCGGCGGCACCATCGAGAAGATTTATCTTGCCGAAAGCGGCCAGCTGGGGTTTGACCGCTCCCGAATTTCAGATTGGCTGAAGACCTGCCGCATCGCGCAACCCTGGCGGGCCGAAACACTGATGCTGATCGACAGTCTAGAGATGAACGACACCCATCGGCTTGAGTTGGCCAAGAAAATTGCTGCAACCGCAGAAACCAGGATTGTGGTGATCCATGGCACCGACACCATGGTGGAAAGCGCCAAGGTGGTCATGACGCATCGGCAGCCCCATCAGACCGTGGTCTTCACCGGTGCCATGGTGCCGGCGAGCCTTGAAACATCGGATGCCTTCTTTAATTTGGGACTTGCCACCGGCGCTGCTCAGCAGTCCGATCCTGGCGTTTATATCGCCATGAGTGGGGAGATTTTTGCAGCGGATCGGGTGAGAAAAAATCGCGACAAGGGAATTTTTGAATCCACTGCCTCAGATTCCGCTAGCACCAATGATGGCAACGGCACGCTGCGCATCACCAAAAGAAAAATGACGGGATTTTTCCGCTAAAGAAGTCTTGAAACAAAAATTAACCCTTGATAGAAGCTAGAAGTTCTTTTCGCCCACCTGTCCGGAGACCATCCATGACCCATGTGTCCAATCCCCACTTTGCCGAGACGGTTGCGAAAAGCTTTGATAAACAAAGCGCCATGCATCTGATTCACGCCACCATGCCCGTGATCGAGCATGGCCGCACCGAGATTCATGTGCCGCACTGGGATGGGATTGAACAACAACACGGTTTCGTTCACGGCGGCGTGGTGGGCATGATTGCCGACTCCGCAGCAGGTTATGCAGCGATGACCATGGTACCGGCAAGCGCCTCTGTGCTCACCGTGGAATACAAAATGAATTTAATGGCACCCGCGGATGGCGAAAAGCTCATTGCCCGGGGTCAGGTGGTGCGGCCCGGCCGCACGCTGATCATCACCAAGGCCGAAGTCTTCGCCATTAAAGAAGGCAAAGAAGCCCTCTGCGCACTCATGCAGCAGACCATCATGGTCATGCATGGAAAAGCCGAGAAATAAGGGATTATCGTTTCAGATCTAAAAATTGATCACGCTACTTGCCGATGCAAAACCGGCCAAAGATTTCTCCCAAGAGATCGTCAGAGGAAAACTCACCCGTGATCTCGGAGAGCGCACTCTGTGCCTGGCGCAGGCACTCTGCCAACAGTTCCAACTCCTGATCATGTAGGTGCTGCTCGGCTTCATCGATTTGAGCGCGCGCGCGACTTAAGGCATCCAGGTGCCGAGCGCGCGCAGAAAATACACCCGCACTCGCATCCCCACTCCAGCCGGCCAACTCCAATAACCTTGCGCGCAGGCGATCCAGCCCAGCACCGGTTTTGGCGGAGATGGCGATAGCCTCTTCATCACCCGTTGGCGCAATACCCGCTGCCGACAGATCCGATTTATTAAGAACACGAATCACCGACCGGGCCGAAGCAACCCGCGCAAGTACCTGACCCTCCAACTCTGCATCGGTGGCAATCGCGCCACTGGCATCGCGCAGCAACAACACCACCTGCGCCTGCTCGATTTCCCTCCAGGTCCGCTCAATACCAAGAAGCTCCACCACATCCTGAGTTGCACGCAGGCCCGCTGTATCGATCACATGCATGGGCACGCCATCAATTGTGATTTCCTGCACGATGCGATCGCGGGTGGTACCCGCGATCTCCGTCACCAGAGCCACATCCTGTTCGGCAAGCGCATTTAACAAAGAAGATTTGCCGACATTGGGTGCCCCCACCAGCACCACGCGCAGCCCATCACGCAGGGCAGCCCCACGGCTGGCGCTTTGTCGAAGCTCGTCTAAAAGGTGATTGATCGCCTGGAGTTTTTCCTGAACCCCCTCGCGGGCGATGAATTCAATATCCTCTTCAGGAAAATCCAGGCAGGCCTCCACCCGCATGCGCAGATCAATAAGTTTTTCCAACAATGCCTGCACAAGACCACTGAAGCGGCCCTGCAACGATGCCAATGCGCTCTTGGCCGCCCGTTCACTGCCCGCATCGATCAGGTCTGCCACACTTTCCGCCTGTGCCAGATCCAGCTTGTCATTTAAAAAAGCGCGCTGGGTGAACTCACCTGGATTGGCTATGCGGATCACGCTACCTCTTTCATCACCCCGCACCGCCAGACATTGCTGCAATACCAGGGCCATCACGCCAGGGCCGCCGTGGCCCTGCAACTCCAGCACGTCTTCACCCGTGTAGGAATTCGGCCCCTGAAAAAAAATAGCCAGACCGTCGTCCACGGGCTGGCCTTGGGAATCCAGAAAACTTAAGTGTGTCGCGATGCGCGGTGTCAATGCCCGGCCACAGACCGCCTGCATGATGGCCTGCACCGCGGGACCCGAGGCGCGCACCACACCGATGGCGCCGCGCCCAGGTGCTGTGGCAATGGCAACAATCGTATCGGTCGACATGCCAGCAGCATCCGAAGCCAGACCCGCTTACCGGTGCGCGGCGGCAGCCTTTTCAATCTGCCGGGTCACCGACCACTGCTGTGCAATCGACAGCACGTTGTTCACCAACCAGTAGAGCACCAGGCCCGCAGGAAAGAAGAAGAAAAATACCGAGAACACGAGGGGCATGAACATCATGACCTTGGCTTGAATCGGATCCGGGGGCGGCGGATTCAGTTTGGTCTGAATGAACATGGTGATCGCCATGATCACCGGCAAGATGTAATAGGGATCCGGCGCCGAAAGATCCGTAATCCAGCCCAGCCAGGGCGCATTGCGCATCTCCACACTGGCCAGCAACACCCAATACAGCGCAATAAAGACAGGAATCTGAATCAGTATCGGCAGACAGCCACCCAGAGGATTGATCTTCTCGGTTTTATAGAGCTCCATCATGGCCTGATTCAACTTGGCCTTGTCGTTCGCATAGGTCTCACGCAGCTTCATGAGCCGTGGTGTGACAGCCTTCATCTTGGCCATGGATTTATAGCTGGCCGCCGATAGGGGATAAAAGGCCGCCTTAATGATGACTGTCAGCAGCACAATCGCCCAGCCCCAGTTGGCCACAACGCGATAGAGCTGCTCCAAAAGCCAGTAAATAGGCTTCGCCAAGAATGTCAGCCAACCATAATCAACGACCAAATCAAGCCCTGGTGCAAGTTTTTCCAAGACATCTTGAACCTGAGGGCCTGCGTACAACACCGCTTCATGAGTCTGCTGGGCGCCTGGCGCAATCGCAGGCAGAGCCTGCATCAATCCAACACTGTAAAGATTGTTTTCGATACGGCGGGTATAGAACTCGCGGGGCGCATCGTTTTTAGGGATCCAAGCACTTACAAAGTAATGCTGGATGATGCCAAACCAGCCGTCGCTCGCGGCTTTTACATGAGAGGCTTTGTTTTTTTCGATATCAGAAAAATCAATTTTCTGGAACTTGCCTTCATTGGTATAGATGGCTGGTCCCATAAAGGTCTGATAAAACTGACTCTCCCCTGGGGGACGTTCTCCGTTGCGCATCAACTGGAGGTAAACCGTTGGCGATAAGGCATCGGCACCTGTGTTTTGCACAGTGTGAGACACACGAACCACATTGCCTTTTTCTTCAAGAGAAAAAATCTTGGTGAGTTTTACCCCCCCCGACTCCGACACCAGGGCCACATGGCGATTAGGATCGAGATCTTCGCGGATCGGTGCTTTTTTAAAGACTGAGGTGTGATTGGGAAAGGCCACTTGCGCGGCGGATTGTCCCACCAAGCCAGACTGTGCTTCGAAGCGCCGAGATGCGCCACGATCAAAGAGCACAACACGTTTTCCTTCGTAAGCTTCTGAACTTTGATCTAGCAATACCGTGCGAACAATACGGGCACCCTGAGCATCAATCTCAAGTTCAACTTCTTTATTTTTGAGAATAAACCGCTCTGAAGCAGAGGCGGCCTGGCTATTCGCAGACGCAGGCCCAACAACTGTTGGTGTTGCGGCCTTACCAGCTGTAGGAATTGCACCACTATCGGCCTTCGGTGCTGGATTTGCTACCGGCACCCCTGCACTGACTGTCGGCGCGCTAGCCTGCCCTGCGCCAGCTGATTTTTCTTGGGTCTGAGAAGAAGACACTGGCGCGCCAAACATTGAGCCCCTGCCGGAATGCTTCATGTAAGCATCCCATAGCAACAGCAGAGACATGGAAAAAATAACCCAAAGTATTGCGCGACGCGTATCCATAAATGCCTTCTTATTTTTAAAACCAGACTAGGACAAGCCCAGACTGCTACGTTTTTTCGGATGATCAGGTACAGGATCAAACCCACCCCGACACCAGGGATGACACCGGCCGAGCCGCTTCGCAGTCAACCAACCGCCTGAAAACAATCCGCGTTTTTCAAATGCCTCAATAGCGTAATCAGAACAATGCGGCACAAAACGACACCGGGGACCAATCATTGGTCGAATTGTCCATTGATAAATCCTAACCAGTCCAATACCCAGCCAGGCCAAGTTACGAAATATGCGTGGTGGTCTCACGAAACCACCCGAGAAAATACTTGCATTAGCGGCAATCGGACTTCAGCAGCGAGTTCACGTCGGGACCACTCTTTTTTTAAGGGCTGCATGATTCGCACCACCAAGCCTAGCGATTGTGCATGGCTATCTGATTCGGCGAACCGGACCAGCCAATCCCGAAACAATGCCCTGGACCACCGTTTGATCTGATTACGCTGCACGCTACTTCTCACCAATTTCTTAGGCAGAACAAATCCGATGCGACACCCGTCGTCAAGATCGATCTTATAGAGCGCCACGGGACCGGATCGTGCCACAGGTCGTGAACGGAGGGCCCGACGAAAGTCTTCTGGGGAACGCAAGCGGTGATCACGCTTGCCCATTGATCAAAAACTGATCAGTAATGAAGCGAGTTAAGACTGGCTTTAGGGCTAGACTGAAAGGCGCTTACGGCCTTTGGCACGACGTGCACGAATGACAGCACGTCCGCTACGCGTCTTCATCCTGACCAAAAAGCCGTGCGTCCTTTTGCGGCGAACGACAGAGGGTTGAAAAGTGCGTTTCATGATGTTTTTCCAAAAGGTTTGATGTGTCCCCGGATTTGTTCCGGAAAGAACCCGACAGTATACGACAAAAGGACCAAAATACGAGTCCTAGGGGCAAACCTGGCCTGTGGATAACTCCCCAAATCAGCTAGAATTTCACCCATGGAATCACTGTGGCAAGACTGCCTTTTGCATTTTGAGCGGGAACTGCCCAGTCAGCAGTTTCAGACATGGTTCAAACCCCTCGAATTGCTCAGAATTGACCAAAACGGCAACTCCAGCCGGGTCATTTTGTCAGCGCCAACCCGATTTAAACAAAACTGGGCCAAAAATCAGTTTTCCGCAGCCCTGAACGCCTGGTGGACAAAGACGCTGGGAATGCCAGTCGACCTGGAGATTGAAATCGGCAACAGTCTGATCAATACCACTGGAGACCTATCAAGCCAGAAAGACCGCCCGGCCAATGATGCTGCAATCGATATGGACTCAGCGCTAGCGTCTCGGACAGCACCACTCACAGCCACACACGCAGAACCAAGTATCTCTGTAGATACAGCATTACAGCAGCAAAGCCGCTTAAATGGAGATTGGACCTTTGAAACCTTTGTTCCTGGCAAAGCCAATCAACTTGCTCGGGCAGCAGCACTTCAAGTGGCCGACAATCCCGGCAGGGGCTATAACCCGCTTTTCCTTTATGGCGGTGTAGGCCTAGGAAAGAGTCACCTGATTCATGCCGTCGGAAATTCACTTTTAGCCAAAAACAAACAGGCCCGGGTGCGTTACATCCACGCCGAGGCCTATGTCAGCGATGTTGTCAAAGCCTATCAACGTAAATCATTTGACGAATTCAAGCGCTACTACCACTCTCTGGATTTACTGCTAATCGATGACATTCAGTTTTTTGCTGGTAAGCAAAGAACACAGGAAGAATTCTTTTATGCCTTCGAGGCCCTCATTGCCGCTCAAAAACAAATCATCATTACCAGTGATACTTATCCAACTGAATTAGGTGAGATTAACCCGCGCTTATTAACTCGATTTTCTTCTGGCCTAACAGTGGCTATTGAACCGCCAGAGCTCGAAATGCGGGTTGCGATTCTGATGAAAAAAGCAGATTTAGAAGAATTTAATCTCCAAGAAGAGGAAGCTTTTTTTATTGCCAAACAACTACGTTCGAACGTAAGAGAACTCGAAGGGGCTCTTAAAAAAGTGATTGCCTATTGCGGGTTTCACCAGAAAACAGCCTCAATGGAAGTTGTAAAAGAAGCCTTAAAAGATATTTTGTCTTTACAGAAAACATTAATTTCTGTTGAAAACATTCAAAAATCAGTAGCTGACTTTTACAACATCAAAGTGGCCGATATGTACAGCAAACGGCGGCCGGCCAATATTGCCATGCCACGACAAGTTGCAATGTATCTTGCGAAAGAACTCACCCAGAAAAGCTTTCCAGAGATTGGCGATCTCTTTGGCGGACGGGATCACACAACGGTTCTGCACGCCGTCAAGAAAATTTCAGAAAGCCGGCTGCGCAACGCAGAACTAAACCACCAGCTGCACATTCTGGAACAACAACTCAAGGGATAAGCTGTGGATAAGTACTGGATAACCAACAACAACTTCATGACTCCAGACGCATGCCGGCATGTTGTACACAGTCGAAACCAGTTATTGGATTGCTGTCCACAGGTAACCAGTCAGCCGCAGACCCTGACCCAACAAAGGGCCTCCGAGGTTATCCACAGCAATTGGCTTCCTTATTTATGACTATTATTTTTTAAACAAGAACAACAATCATGATACTGATCAAAGCACAACGTGACGCAATACTGAAACCACTACAGACAGTTACTGGGATCGTTGAGCGTCGCCATACACTACCTATTCTATCCAACGTGTTGATTAACAAAGACAACACGACGGTGTCATTCTGTTCAACTGACATTGAAATGCAGATCAAAACCCAATCTGAAATGGGTTCGGGAACCGAGCCGTTTGCAACAACGGTAGCGGCACGGAAACTTTTGGACATACTTCGTGCCCTACCCGAACAACCTGAGATTACAGTGTCGTATACCAATAAAAAACTGACATTGGCCCAGGGAAAATCTAAATTCAGTCTGCAAACCCTAGCAGCCGAGGAATTTCCGACTGTTTCTTCAGCGGATAACTATCCGGCAAAAGTCGTATTAAGTCAGAAATCACTCAAGCATCTGTTGCATCTGGTGCATTTCGCTATGGCACAACAAGACATTCGTTATTACTTAAACGGCTTATTGTTGGTAATTGATCAAGACAGTCTAAAAGCAGTCGCTACTGATGGACATCGACTGGCATTTTCTGCAGTAAAAGCTTCTGACAACGGTGTTCAGATCCAACTGAATGGAGAGCGTCAGGAAGTGATTATTCCAAGAAAGGCAGTCTTGGAATTACAGCGACTTCTAAATGAATCAGATGCAGCAGTAAATATCGAATTTGCTTCCAACCAGGCACGTTTTAGTTTTGACCAAATTGAGTTGTTATCAAAACTAATCGAAGGCAAATTCCCGGACTATCAGCGCGTCATTCCTACAGGTCACAGCAAAATTGTGACTACCGAGCGAGAGGTATTGTTAGGTGCACTCCAGCGTGCCGCAATTCTTACTACAGATAAGTTTAAAGGGGTGCGACTTACTTTATCGCCTGCAACACTTAGAGTGTCCTCTACAAACGCTGAACAGGAAGAAGCCTCAGAGGACTTGGAAGTTGACTATCAGGGCGAGCCAGTGGATATCGGGTTTAATGTCCAGTACCTGCTCGATGTACTCTCGAATCTGAAAAGCAAAACAATTCAGCTTGCCTTACAAGATCCGAATGCAAGTGCATTAATTACGACATTGGATGATCCAGAATTCAAATATGTTGTTATGCCAATGCGTATCTGATGACCAGAAACAAACTTAAGGAGTTCATAGCAGCATGTTTGCCCGTTTAAAGTTGTTTCAAGAATATCAAGAAATGGACCACACCAAGGGATATGGTGCTGAGTCCATCAAAATGCTTAAGGGACTCGAGGCTGTTCGCAAGCGTCCCGGTATGTACATCGGCGATACCCATGATGGCAGTGGCCTGCACCATATGGTCTTTGAGGTGGTGGACAATGCAATTGATGAGGCTTTGGCTGGTCACTGTGATGACATTGTTGTAACGATCCATACGGATAATTCAATCTCTGTTACCGATAATGGACGCGGTATTCCAACCGATATTCATAAAGATGATGAATTTGGTCGGTCAGCAGCTGAAATTGTCATGACCGAACTCCATGCTGGCGGGAAATTCGATCAAAACAGTTACAAAGTCTCGGGTGGTCTCCACGGTGTCGGTGTATCGGTAGTGAATGCGCTCTCTGATTGGCTGCGTTTAACGATCCGCCGTAATGGCCAGGTCCACTCTATGGAATTTCGCCAGGGTGAGCGGGTTGAGCCTTTAAAGGTTTCCGGTACAACCGACCGTCGTGGTACCGAAGTGCATTTCTTAGCCAGTGCTGAGATCTTTGGCCAAGTAAATTTTCATTTTGATATCTTGGCAAAACGCTTGCGAGAGCTGAGCTTCCTTAACAATGGCGTAAAAATTCGGCTTGTTGATCAGCGTGAAGGCAAGGAAGAAAACTTCGCTTTCTCAGGAGGGGTACAGGGTTTTGTACAGTACATCAATCGCGCCAAAACAAATCTTCATCCGAGTGTGTTTTATGTGGCCGGCGAAAAAGATAACGTTACTGTTGAGGCTGCCCTTCAGTGGAATGACAGCTACAACGAAAATGTACTGTGTTTCACCAACAATATTCCTCAGCGTGATGGTGGTACGCATTTAACAGGGCTGCGGGCCGCCATGACCCGAGTACTGAATAAATACATCGCTGAATCAGATCTTGCAAAAAAGGCAAAGGTGGACACAAGCGGCGATGACATGCGTGAAGGTCTGACTTGTGTGCTGTCTGTAAAGGTGCCGGAACCTAAATTTTCTTCACAAACCAAAGATAAATTGGTTTCTAGTGAAGTCCGACAGCCTGTTGAGGATGTGGTCGGAAAGGCCTTAGAAGAGTTTTTACTTGAGCATCCTACCGACGCCAAGACCATTTGCGGAAAAATCGTAGAAGCAGCTCGCGCACGGGAAGCCGCACGTAAAGCCCGTGAAATGACCCGGCGCAAGGGCGTATTAGATTCTTTTGGATTGTCTGGAAAACTTGCGGATTGTCAGGAACGTGATCCTGCCAAGGCAGAACTTTATCTCGTTGAGGGCGATTCTGCTGGGGGCTCTGCAAAACAAGGTCGGGATCGAAAATTTCAAGCCATCCTGCCGCTTAAGGGAAAAATTCTCAATGTAGAAAAAGCCCGTTTTGACAAATTATTAGCCTCCCAGGAAATCATCACGTTAATCCAGACGCTGGGTACTGGCATCGGCAAGGATGATTACAACCCCGAAAAATTACGCTATCACCGCATCATCATCATGACGGATGCCGATGTAGATGGATCTCATATCCGAACCTTGTTATTAACCTTCTTCTATCGGCAGATGCCTGAGTTGATTGAGCGTGGCTATGTTTATATTGCCCAGCCACCACTCTATAAAGTCAAGCATGGCAAAGAAGAGCGTTACATCAAGGATGACGCACAAATGCAGGAATATCTACTCACACTAGCCCTCCAAGATGCACAAGTGCAGGCACCTTCTGGTCAAAGTGAATTACAGCGGGATCTTTCCTCGTTGGCCAAAACTTATCTTGCTGCCAATGGCGTGATTTTACGTTTATCTAAAATTATTGATGAGCAGGCGTTACGTGCCATTTTGGATGGTGTAAAGCTAGATCTCAGCTCCAATGAATCTGCTGTTACTGCGGCTGAGAATCTTCAGAAATGGATGAATCACCAACAGTCCTTATCCTCAGCTACCCAGGACCAACAAGTTCGGGTGTTTGCTGAATTCAATAGCACCAATGAACACTGGCGCCTAAAAATCGAACGACCGCATCATGGAAACTTTCGGCTCTCCACACTGGACGCTGATTTCATCAACACAGAAGACTACAAAACATTGGCCAACGCTGCTGGAGTATTAAAGAGCGCAGTGCCTACTGGCACCGTGGTGCAACGTGGTAAAGGGGAACAAGTTAAGTCACAACAAGTTCGCGATTTTGGCGAGGCCATGAATTGGTTACTTGGAGAGGCTGAACGAGGGTTATCAAAGCAGCGCTATAAAGGCCTAGGTGAGATGAATCCTGATCAGCTCTGGGAGACCACCATGAATGTAGAGTCTCGCACCCTATTGCAAGTAAAGATTGAAGATGCAATTAACGCTGACGCAATCTTCACAACCCTGATGGGTGAAGAGGTGGAGCCCCGGCGTCAATTCATCGAAGATAATGCGTTGCGCGTTGCCAACCTTGATGTTTAGACAGGATTGCCAATATGTCGGCTGATCTATCTGATCAGCTGGTTATTGCCTTATCTTCCCGGGCGCTTTTTGATTTCGAGGAAGAAAACCGGATTTTTGAAGAGGCAGATGACCGTGCCTATATGCAGCTGCAGACTGAGCGGATGCAGCTTCCGGCGAGTCCAGGTGTGGCTTTCCCACTGGTTCGAAAACTGATGGCATTTAATACACCTGAGCGCCACCGCGTAGAAATTGTAGTGCTCTCACGCAATGATCCGGTTTCCGGCCTCCGTGTCTATCACTCCGCCCAGAGCCACGGGCTCCCGATACAACGGGGGGTCTTTACCCGCGGCCGCTCCCCTTATCGATATCTGAAGTCATTAGGCGCCCATTTATTTTTATCCGCCAATGCGCTGGATGTTGAGCATGCGCTTCAATCGGGCTACCCCGCTGCCCATGTCTATCCGCACTCGGTGAAGGCTGCGGAGAATTCCCCAAAGGAGCTGCGAATCGCCTTTGACGGTGACGCAGTGTTGTTTAGCGATGAGGCTGAACGGGTCTATCAACGCGAAGGACTGGATGCCTTTGTTGCCCATGAGATTCAACGGGCTGAAACACCCCTTCCGCCAGGGCCCTTTAAGCCCTTATTGCAGGCATTACACCGATTGCAGCAGGAAACTCGCGATAACCCAACCATGAAGATTCGTACGGCTTTGGTGACCGCCCGCTCGGCGCCTGCCCACGAGCGCGCGGTGCGAACGCTGATGAATTGGAACATTGAGATTGATGAGGCGATGTTTTTGGGTGGCCTAAATAAAGGCGATTTTCTACGCGAATTTGAGCCGGACTTCTTCTTCGATGATCAGACTCGGCATTGCGAGGCCGGCGCTACAGCGGGGCCGACGGGACATGTCAGGTCGGGCATAACGAATCAATGATGTCGATGGCTTGGCTTCGAGCGCTCGACTACGCTGCTTTTTTCTTCGCAGCTGCCTTTTTAGCACCCGCCTTAGCGCCGGCCGCCTTCGGTGCCCGGGCCTCAAACTCAAACCCGATTTTGCCTTCTGGCGTTTTCACCAAATAAGCCTTGAATTTGCGTCGCGTGCGATTGGAAACAAACCCATCTAGCAAGTCGGTCTTGCCAACTGCCAAGAGCTTACGCACCTGTTCAGCCGAAATGGTCTGCTGAAGCACCATCATCCCTGTGCGGAAGTCGCAGGATGGCGTTGGGCCCACACTCTTTTCGCAGACATAGGCGTTGCCGTGCGGATAGACATTTGCACCGCATTTAGGACAAGCGCCGAGCGTTTCATGGCTGCTGAAGTCCACCGGTTCCGCATCCTCGCCTGAATCATTACTGTTGCCAAAATCGAATTCAAGCTTGTGGTCGCCAGTGATTTTCAGGCTTGCCACAAAAGGCCTGCCCATCTTGCTGCGGAACCCATCGACTGGGCCAAAGGCTTTATCGCGCAGCAGTTGTTCTACTTCTGGAATTTCAAAGGCACGTCCGCCAGGAATTTTGGAGATTGAAAAATCGCAGCTCGCGCAGGCAAATCGACGATAGTTTTCTTTCACAATCCCGCCGCATTTTGGGCAGGGGGCATGCAGCGTGGCGTAGTCACCAGGAATCGTGTCGTTGTTGTAGTTCTTGGCCTGACCCACCATATGCTCGGTCATCTTGGCGATGTCTTGCATAAAGGATTCGCGGGAGAGCTTGCCTTCTTCGATCTGGCGCAGTTTGTATTCCCATTCACCAGTAAGCTCTGGTAGCGATAACTCTTTCACATCCAGGCCCCTCAACAGGGTCATGAGCTGGAAAGCCTTTGCCGTGGGAATCAACTCCCGTGCATCACGGATCAGATATTTTTCTGCAAGCAGACCTTCGATAATGGCTGCTCGGGTTGCGGGTGTGCCTAGGCCCTTGCCGGCCATGGCTTCACGTAGCTCATCGTCATCGACTAATTTTCCGGCGCCCTCCATCGCGGAGAGCAGGGTGGCCTCGCTGTAACGGGCCGGTGGTTTGGTTTTTAGTGGTTTGGACTCGACAGGATCGGCGAGAGGCTGTTCGTCTTTGGCTACCGCGACCAAGGTGGCATCTTCACCTGCTGCATCCTTACCGTATACGGCCATCCATCCGGGATTGACCAATACCTTGCCTTCGGTTTTGAACTGATGTGGTGCAGTCGTACTGATGCGGGTGGTGACCAGAAATTCCGCTGCCGGATAAAACACTGCGAGAAATCTTCTCACCACGAGCTCGAAAATCTTTTGCTCGGGCTCAGATAGGGCCTTGGGCAGGACGCCAGTGGGGATGATGGCGAAGTGATCTGAGACCTTGCTGTTATCAAACACCCGTTTGTTGGGCTTGATCCATTTGTTTTTCAGGATCTCCTGGGCGAATCCAGAAAAGCTTGCGGCCTTGCCCAAGGATTCGACCGTGGTCTGCACGGTGCCGATATAGTCCTCTGGCAGCGCTTTGGAGTCAGTTCTGGGATAGGTCAGAACCTTGTGCTTTTCATAGAGCGCCTGTGCAAGCCCCAGTGTATTTTTGGCTGAAAAACCAAAGCGGGCGTTGGCCTCGCGCTGCAGGCTGGTCAGATCAAACAGAGCGGGCGCAATTTGTGTTGAGGGCTTGCTTTCCTCGGAGACGGTCGCGGTCTTGCCCTGACAGGCCCGCACAATGTCCTGGGCCTTTTTGGGGTCCCAGATGCGTTCGGCCTTGAGCTCGGGATCAGCATCGCTTTTCTTGAAGTCAGGGGCAAACCATCGGCCCTGGTACGGGCCTGCCTTGGCCTGAAATGTTGCAATGACTTCGAAGTAATCCCGCGCAACAAATTTGCGGATCTTTTCCTCGCGTTCGACCACGATCGCGAGTGTCGGGGTCTGTACACGGCCGACGGTGGTTAAGAAAAAGCCGCCCTCTTTGGAATTAAACGCTGTCATGGCCCGGGTGCCATTGATGCCCACCAGCCAGTCGGCCTCGGATCGGCATCGGGCGGCATCTGCAAGTGGCATCATGTCCTTGTCGGTCCGCAGCTGCGCGAAGGCATCACGAATCGCGGTCGGTGTCATCGATTGCAGCCAGAGGCGCTCGACGGGCTGTTTGGCCTTGGTGTGCTGAACGATGTAGCGAAAAATCAGCTCTCCCTCGCGGCCAGCGTCACAGGCGTTGACCAGGCGGGTTACTTCTTTGTTCTTGATCAACTTGGAAATGGTTTTGAGCTTTGCCTCGCTCTTGGCAATCGGTTGTAGATCAAAATGCGGCGGGATTACCGGCAGATTGGCAAACGACCATTTGCCGCGTTTTACATCATATTTTTCGGGGGCAACGATCTCTAGCAGGTGACCAACGGCAGACGCCACGATCATGTCTTCCCGCTCGAAGAAATCGTCGTGTTTGGTAAAGCCCCCTAAGACTTTGGCGATGTCCGAGGCAACTGAGGGTTTTTCCGCGATGACCAGTGCTTTGCTCATAGAGGCGCGGATCATAGGCGAGCCCAATGGCCCTGGGCAAATGTTTTTTAACAACCTAGACCACCAAATCGATTTAAAAGTAAGTAAACACTTATAAATTTATCCTGAATTTAAGCCATTTTCCTTCCGGATTTCTGGTGGCTAAGTGATTGAGTTCCAAAAGCAACAGTTCCCCATAGAGCTGGGCGCGGGGCATCCCAGTGGCCGCCTCCAGGGCCTCGACGCTTTGGGGAGTGGATTGGAGCTGATCCAGTAGCAGCTGGTTGGTGTCCTGGGGCAGCCTGCCTAAGTTGTCAGCAAAAGGCAGCGATAGATTCTTGGATACCCGGCTCCCTGCCTCACCCTGATTCTTTTTTCGACTGCCTGGAGGTGAAATCACACCCAGATCCTGTAGCAACTGTTCAGGAGAGAGGACCGGCTGAGCGCCTTGGCGGATCAGCATATTGCAGCCTATGCTCTGCGTCACGTGAATGGAGCCGGGAATGGCAAAGACATCAATGCCTTGCTCCAGGGCATGCCGCGCTGTGATTAGGGAGCCACTCTGAGGCACAGCCTCCACCACCAAGACAGCTCGGGATAGCCCGGCGATGATCCGATTGCGATTGGGAAAATGATATGCAATCGCTGGTGTTTTATCAGGGTACTCCGTGAGCAGGCAGCCGCCTTCTTCAGAAATTCTCTGCGCAAGTCCACGGTGTCGCTGCGGATAGACGGTATCCCTACCATGACCAAGTACGGCAATGGTTGATCCCTGGCCCTCTAAGCCGCCGCAATGGGCTGCGGCATCGATGCCTTGGGCCAGGCCGCTAACGATGGTCAGCCCTGCCTTGGAGGCCTCGCGGGCAAACCATCGTGCGTCTGCGCATCCTTGGGCTGTGGCCTGACGGCTGCCAACAATGGCAAGTCCAGGATATTGAAAAAGCCTCTGAACCAGCGCTTGGGAACCGAGTCCATAGAGTAGTCGGACCGTGGGATGCGCCTCGCGGAGGACCGTGGGAAAATCTGTGCTGGCGGAAGAGATCTCAAATGCCGAGGTCTCTTGCGAAACGTTGGGTGTTGTGGGCTTGGGCATGGCGCCACCCTAAGGGGTGAGGTGCCTGTTGAAAATCGCCCCACTGAATTAGGACAATGGACTGATGGCAATTCTTCAACTCTTGCATTACCCCGATGAGCGTTTGCGCACGATCGCCAAACCCATTCAGGTTGTGGATGATCGTGTGCGTCAGCTCGCCAAAGACATGGCAGAGACCATGTATGCCGCCTCAGGCATTGGGCTGGCTGCCACACAGGTGAATGTGCATGAGCGCATGATTCTGGTCGATACTTCTGAGGACCATTCTGAATTGCGGGTCTTGATCAATCCCGAGGTCAAGGCGGTCAGCTCAGAAAAAAAAGTTTTCCAAGAAGGCTGCCTTTCGGTGCCGGGTATCTACGGCGATGTCGAGCGGCCGGATCACATCCAGGTCAAGGCCTTAAATGAACACGGCCAGACTGTTGAATTTGAGGCTGAAGGCCTGCTTTCTGTGTGTATTCAGCATGAAATTGATCACCTCAACGGAAAGGTCTTTGTTGATTATCTTTCACGCTTAAAACAGGGGCGAATCAAGGCCAAGATGATCAAGGCCAAAGAAAGTGGTGCATTCGATGCCGATCAGGAATTTGCCCGGCGGCATGACCGCATGGCGCAAAAAGTCTGAACTGCGCCTAATCCAATATGCGTCTTGTTTTTGCGGGTACTCCTGAGTTTGCCCGCGTCGCACTGGCTGCACTCAGTCAGGCCGGCCATGAAATTCTTGCGGTTTTTACACAGCCGGATCGTCCCAAGGGTAGGGGGCTTGATGTTGTGCAAAGCCCGGTAAAGCAAGAGGCTCTGCGTTTGGGGGTGAATGTTTTGCAGCCGCAATCGTTGCGCCAGGGCCGACCCGGTGCCGAAGAGGCCAAAGCGGCGCTGAGAACGCTTGGCCCCGATCTGATGGTGGTCGCGGCTTATGGCTTGATACTTCCGGCCGATGTCTTGGCCACTCCGCGCTATGGTTGCTTGAATATTCACGCATCGCTTCTGCCCCGTTGGCGTGGGGCAGCACCGATTCAGCGTGCAATTGCTGCGGGTGATCTTCAGACGGGCGTGGCACTGATGCAGATGGAAGAGGGCCTCGATACCGGCCCGGTCTGGTCCATGTCCACCACCGAGATTCAGCCTGAAGACAATTTTCAGACCCTGCACGATCGGCTCGCTGAGATTGGAGCTCGGGAGTTGGTGGCCTTGCTTGCGAATTTTCCTGCGTCCGGGAAGTCGCCTCAGCCTCAGGCCGCCGAGGGGGTGGTCTATGCCCACAAAATTGAGAAGGAAGATTTGCGTATTGATTGGTCAAAATCAAGCCGCGAGGTTGCCGATCAGATTCGGGCCTTTGACCCTGTACCAGGGGCGCTTGCCAGTATTGGAAGTCTGCAGATCAAGTGTTTTGATCCCAAGGTGGTGTCGACTGACTTGAAAAATCCGGTCTGCGGACAAATTATTCAGGCTGACCGTGACGGATTTCTGGTGGCCTGTGGCTCGGGAACGGTCTCGATTGGCGCGGCCCAGAAACCGGGCGGCAAACGCCTGGGGTTTCGGGAATTTTTAAACGGCAGACCTGTCACAGCAGGCCAATGTTTCGATCTGGTAAAGGAGTAAGGGCATGTTCAACTGGTTAAAGACGGCTGTGTTGATGGCGGGCATCGTTGCGCTCTTTGGCATCGTGGGTGCGTGGCTTGGCGGCCAAAGCGGCATGCTGTTGGCACTTGCCTTTGCCCTGGTCATGAATCTGGGCGCCTACTGGTTCTCCGATAAGCTTGTGCTGCGCATGTACGATGCCCAGCAGGTTGATGCGTCGAGCGCGCCAGAGCTCTACAACATGGTGAGCGCGTTGGCGAAAAAAGCAGATCTGCCCATGCCCCGGGTCTACATCATTAACGATGACGCCCCCAACGCATTTGCCACGGGCCGTAATCCCGAAAATGCTGCCGTGGCAGCCACCACCGGGATTCTGCGGCTGCTTTCAGCCCGCGAAATGCGTGGGGTGATGGCCCATGAGCTGGCCCACGTGGCGCATCGCGATATTCTGATTTCCACCATTTCGGCAACCATGGCGGGCGCGATCTCTGCACTGGCGAATTTCGCAATGTTTTTTGGCGGCAGAGATTCCGAAGGCCGTCCCACAAATCCGGTGGCGAGCATCGCGGTGATGATCCTTGCACCGCTTGCGGCGAGCCTGATTCAGATGGCGATCTCGCGGGCCCGGGAGTTCGAGGCCGATCGGGGTGGCGCAGAAATGTCCGGCGATCCGCTGGCCCTGGCCAGCGCACTAGAAAAGATTGATCACTACGCCCGTGGTATACCGTTTGAGGCGGCGGAGCGTCATCCCGAGACCGCCCAGATGATGATCATGAATCCGCTGTCCGCCCGAGGTATGGCGGGTCTTTTTTCCACTCACCCGGCCACCGAGGATCGGGTTGCCCGATTGCGAGAATTCGCTCGGGCCATGAATGCATAAGCGGGCCTCCCAGCGACTCTCCTCTGATATCGTTTCGGCTGCCCGTGTGATTGCCCACCGTATGTCGGGTGGGCAGACAGCCGCGGCCTCGCTTTCCCCCTCCGTGCGGGATTTGGTCTACCGGGGTAGTCGTGCCTGGGGACTGGCCCAGGTGCGTGCGGCCAGACTGGCTGCAAAAAATCCTCCGGATGGCGAGCTCTTGGCCCTCCTGGCCATTGCCTGGGCTGCGATGGATCAAGAGCTGCGGCCGGTACATGTTGTGGTCGATGAATCGGTGGCCGCCACCAAAAAATTGTTTGCCGGTAGACGAGGTGCGAAGCCCGCTGAAAAAATTGCGGGCTTTGTCAATGCCATGCTGCGCAAAACTCTTGCTGACCCGATTGCAGCAACAGAGGATCATCGGCAGCCCATGGCGCGATTTAATGCTCCCGCCTGGTGGATTGATCGTGTGACGCAGGATTATGGGCAGCAGGCCCCTGCGGTCCTCGATGCGCTCGCCGCCCGTGCGCCGCTCACGCTCCGGCTGTGTGATGCAGTGATGTCGATGAAGGATTACTTGGCCAATCTCTCTGAGCACGGCATCCGCGGATATCCGGTGGGTCCAAGGGCCGTGGTGATTGATCCCCCATTGCCGGTGGAGCGTATTCCTGGTTTTTTGCAAGGCCTGGTGAGTGTTCAGGACAGCGCCGCGCAGCATGTGGTGGAGATCTTTCGGGATCTTGGTCTGCGCCTTGGTCGGCGTCCTGTGATTCTGGATGCCTGTGCTGCGCCTGGCGGGAAGGCTTTTGCCATGATCCAATCGACGGACTGCGAGGTCTGGGCCATCGATGTTTCCGCCGCCCGACTCAATCGCCTGCAGCGCGACCTGCCCCGCGTTGGTCAGCATGCACTGGGCCGAGTGGAGATGTGTGTGTTGGATGTGTTGGATGAGGCAGCCTGGCAGGATAGCGGCCTGCCCGCAGCCTTTGATGCGATTGTGCTGGATGCCCCATGCACGGCGTCTGGTATCACCCGCCGTCAGCCCGAGATCGCCTGGCGCCGACAGCCCTCTGATCTTTTTGATGTGGTTGATATCCAACGCAAAATGCTGGATATCCTTTGGCGAAGACTTGCTCCCGGTGGAGAATTGCTGTTTGTCACCTGCTCGGTATTTGCTCAGGAGGGGGAGGCGCAGCAGCAGGCGTTTTTGGAACGCACGCCCAATGCGCGGCTGTTATCTTCTCCGGGCAGGCTTTTGCCCGTATCGGGAATTACAGGTGGTTGTGATCAGGACGGATTTTTTTATGCCAGGTTTGGAAAAATTGAGCATGCGAATCATGGGGCTGGTGCTGGTGCTCTGGACACTGGGCCTGGGCACCGTGGTGGCTGCCGATGAGGCCGAATCACTCAGGCTATCCAAACCTGCTTTGATCCAGGGTCTTGATGGCAACTGGACAATTGAAGCTGACGTTCAGGTCACGCTCAACTCGGTGCTGATCGATGCCTTGAAGCGGGGTGTGCCTCTGGTGTTTGTGGCCGAGTTCGATATTTTTAAAAAGCGTTGGTATTGGTTTGATGAAAAGCTGCTGAGTCAGCATCGGCCTGTTCGGCTCGCCTACCATGCTATTACGCAACAGTACCGTATTACCCACGGGGATCAGATCTCCACTTTTCCAACACTCGATGAGGCTTTGGCTGCAGCCCTCCATTTAAAGCAGTGGACGCTGGCACCCACCCAGGGCGAGTTGAGTCTCTCCGATCGGATCGGAGAAATTAAGAAAACCCCCGATGCATATGAACTTCGATTGAGGATGAGGCTCGATAGCAGTCAATTGCCCAAGCCCTTGCAGGTCAATGCGTTGACTAATCGTGATTGGAACCTTTCGAGTGACTGGGTTCGGCCGCGTCTCGTGATGGCCCCGGCACCGACACCCGGCCCGAGTCAATGAGTCTTGCACTACGTATTGCCCTGCTGCTGGTCTTTCTGCTGGCGGGGGGCCTCATGCTGTTGTTGGCATCGGCAAGTGCCAGCAGTTCTGCGCTTGATGATATTTATCCATGGCTGATTGGCGCCAGCATTGCGGTCGCCCTGGTCATGGCGGGGCTTGCCATCGGTGTGGTGATCCGTGTCTGGCGTCGTTTCCGGCAGGGCGCCTTTGGCACCCGCATCATGGTTCGTCTGGCGATTGCCTTTGCCTTGATTGGCGTGGTTCCCGTGGCCCTGGTCTCGTTTGTCTCGGCACAGTTTCTGGCCAGAACCATTGATAGCTGGTTCAGCCATGGGGTCAATGTGGCCCTTGAATCGGGTGTGTCGCTTGGCCGTACTTCGCTTGATGGTCTGCAGTCCGAGGCCATGACCAAGGCCCGACGTCTTGCCATTGCGCTGGAGGACCTGCCGGGCAGCCAGATGATCTCTGCCATCGAAAAAGTGATCGATGGCCGTGAGGGCGTGGATGTGTTGGTCTTAACCGGATCGGGCAGTGTGGTGGCCAGTCGCAGTGCCCAGTTAACCACCTTGGTGCCGGAGTTGCCCCCACCAGAGGCGTTGAGCCGGGCCAGGGCTGCCCGACAGTATGTGGCTGTTGAGCCCACCCAGGGCAATCGCGATCGGGGCCTTCAGGTCCGTGCCATTGCGATGAGCGCCCGGATGACAGCGCTCGGCGAGGAGACACGTTTCGTGCAGTGGATTGAGCAGGTGCCCATTGCGCTGACCCGTAATCTCGAGGCCTTAAATGATGGTGTCCGAGATTACGAACAGCTGGCACTTGGCAAACAGGGCCTAAGAAAACTCTATGGCATCACGTTGCTATTGACACTGCTACTGGCGTTTTTCGGTGCCTTGTTATCGGCGGTGTTGCTGAGTGGCTGGCTTGCGGGCCCACTGCGGCAACTGGAGCGGGCCACCAAGGCGGTGGCCTCCGGCGACTATCGGCCGCTGCGTTATGACCCCAAGTCAAACGATGAGCTCAATGTATTGGTAGGCTCATTTAATGAGATGACCGCCCAGCTCAACGAGGCCCGTGAGATTGCCCAACGCAGCCGACTGCGGCTTGAGGAATCCAATTTGTTTTTACAGCAGGTGCTGGGGCATCTGTCGGCCGGGGTGATGATTATGGATTCGCAATGGCGCCTGATGGATTTCAATGCCAGCGCCGAACGAATTCTGGCCTATGAACTTGGTCCCGAGAAATTACGGCCACTCTCACTGGTGCCGGTGTTGGGGTCATGCAGCGAACAGCTGACCCGGGGACTCCAGGATCGTGAGGACATTCAGTTTCAGCATGAAACTTTTCAGGAAAACGGCACAGCACTGACCTTGCTGGTGAGCGGCTCAAGGCTGCCGGGTAAGGCGCCGCAGTACGTGGTGATTTTTGATGACATCGGTGAGCTGCTCTCGGCTCAGCGCTCACGCGATTTTGCAGAAATGGCCCGTAGGCTGGCCCATGAGATCAAGAATCCACTCACACCGATTCAACTATCTGCAGAGCGCATGGAGCGCAGGCTCTTGGACCGGTTGGGACCAGAGGATGCTGAATTGGTCGGCCGATCGACCCGTACCATTGTGAATCAGGTCATGGCGCTCAAGGCCATGGTGGATGAATTCCGCAATTACGCCCGGCTGCCTGCGCCCAACCCGCAGCCGGTGGAGTTAGGCCGTCTGCTGCAAGAAATCCAAACCCTTTATGGCGGTGATAAGCGGATCCAGTGGCCTTCAGCAAATTCGGATTGTTGGGTCTCGGTGGATCGGGCCCAGGCGATTCAGGTGGTGCACAACCTGATCCAGAATGCGCAGGACGCGATTATTGAGCAGCCCGAGGGCAACATACGCCTGATGTTGGAGACAGTGAGCAGTACCAAGCCCGGCCAGATGGGCCTTGCATCGAAAAAAATTCGGCTTGCCGTGATTGATAACGGACCCGGAATTAGCTTGGAGGCGCGGGCAAAGCTATTCGAGCCGTATTTCACCAGCAAGACCAAGGGAAGCGGCCTGGGCCTTGCGATTGTGAAAAAGATCGTTGAGGAAAATCATGGCCGTGTAAGCCTGGTGAATCGCACGGAGGTCTGGCCTGGGGACGTCAGCGGTGCGGTGGCGTTTGTGGAATTTGCGAAACTTGAAAATGCGTCCGACAATTCTGCTGTGATTGCAGAAAATCAAAGTAGACATGGCTGACATTCTGATCGTCGATGACGAGATTGGCGTTCGGGAGCTTCTTAGCGAAGTGCTCCAGGATGAAGGCTATTCGGTATCGCTTGCGGAAAATGCCGCCCAGGCCCGGGATCTTCACTCAAGCAAGCGCCATGATCTGGTCCTGCTCGATATCTGGATGCCCGATATGGATGGCGTTTCCCTGCTCAAGGAGTGGGCCGCCCAGCAGCAACTCACCGCGCCAGTGATCATGATGTCGGGCCATGCCACCATTGAAACCGCCGTAGAGGCCACACGGATCGGAGCAATCGATTTTCTTGAAAAACCGATCGCCCTGACCAAACTGTTGCAGACGATCGAAGCCGCCCTAACACGGCAGGTCAGAACCCAGATCGCCCCAGAGTCTCAGCCCTCCGCTTATGCGCTTGAGCAAGAGCCCGAGACCGAATACGCCGCCATTGCTGTGCCGACTGAGCCCCGGCTTGCGCCGGATGCGCCGCCACTCCTGCGGCATGTGAGCTCGCCACGCGAACTTGCCCAGCAGTCTTTGGCCGATATCGATGTGGATGCGCCGCTACGGGAGGCACGTGATGATTTTGAGCGGGCTTACCTGATGTATCACTTGGAAAAAGAACACGGCAGCATGACCCGTGTGGCTGAAAGCACGGGGCTAGAGCGCACGCACCTCTACCGCAAACTCAAACAGCTGGGCATTGATAAACGCTGATTGCTGATCGGCGCGCTGACGCATGAAAATTCTGATTCTGGGAGCCGGCCGTGTGGGTGCAAGCCTTGCGGAGCAGCTGGTGCTGGAGAAAAACGACATCACGGTGGTGGATACTGTGGCAGAGAGCCTCTCGCTGTTGCAGGAGCGATTCGATTTGCGCACGATTCAAGGCAATGCCACATCACTTCAGGTACTTGAGCAGGCTGGTATTCAAGACACTGACATTCTGATTGCGGTAACCGCGGATGACGAGGCTAATCTGGTGGCCTGTGCCCTGGCCCATCGGCGATTTAATGTGCCGCGTCGCATTGCCCGATTCCGATCATCACAATGGGTGCAGAATCCTGATCTGCTTGCACCCGAGGCCTTTGCAGTTGATGTTGCGATCAGTCCTGAGCAGACCGTCACGGATTATTTGTTGAAACTGATCGAGATTCCTGAGGCACTTCAGGTGATCGAATTCGCCCGGGGCCTGGTGAGCCTGCTGGCCGTAAAGGCTGATGCCGCCAGTCCAATTGTGGGCCATCCTGTTCGTGATCTGCGTGATCATTTGCCTCATATTGAGTCGCGTATCGTGGCGATCTTTCGCGCTGGCTACGCCATCATGCCCGACGGTAACACCAGGATTGAAGCCGGCGACGAAGTATTTTTTCTCGCCTCCACCCAACACATCCGTCAGGTCACCAAAGAATTGCGTAAGGAAGAGCATGCTGTAAAACGCATGATGATTGTTGGTGGTGGGAACATTGGATTGCGGGTGGCCAAGGGCGTCTCCAGCTACATCACTCCTAAAATCATTGAGGGCAACCGGGCCCGATGCAATGTGTTGGCACAGCAACTCAGCGGTCAGGCCCTGGTACTGCATGGTGATTCAACCGATGAAGAATTACTCGCCCAGGAAAACGTTGGCGGCATGGATCTTTTTTTGGCACTCACCAACGATGATGAGAACAACATCATGTCGGCTCTGCTCGCTAAAAAGATGGGCGCCCGGCGCGTGATTGCCCTGATCAACCGGCGTGCCTATGCGGAGCTGATGGAGGGCGGCCGCGTGGATGTGGCCATCACACCCTCCCATGCCACGATTGGTGAATTGTTGAAGTATGTGCGCCGTGGCGATGTTGCGGCAGTCCACAGCCTGCGTCGGGGGGCGGCCGAGGCCTTGGAGGTCGTGGCCCATGGTGGCAAGACCACCTCCCGGGTGGTAGGCCGCAAAATCGAGGAGATCGACCTGCCGTCGGGCTCCAGCATTGTGGCGCTGGTCCGCGGCATTGACGGTGATCAGCCTCAGGTCTTGATGGCCCACCACGATACGGTGATTGAAAGTGATGATCACGTGATCGTGTTTGTGGCCGATAAGCGCATGATCCCCAAGATCGAAAAACTCTTTCAGGTCAGCGCCGGGTTTTTCTGAGACGTCGGCTGGAAACCCTCTTCTGGCGCTGATTTACGGGGTATTCCCTAGCGAAATGGTATAGGTCTCAAAGGCATAATTCGCCTTCGGTTTGCCGCCTGCTGGGCGGTATCCCATGGTTCGGTGCTTGCCAGCTGAGCGGCGGCATCGTGAGACAGATTTCCTTTCCACTCAGGAGACTCGAATGGCTGACGCCAAGAAAACAAAGGCTGCGGTGTCCAAGCAGGCAGCCCCCACCCGTCGTAAGTTTCTTGCTGGTGCCGGTGCGGCCAGTGCGGGGGCGCTTGCGTTCCCGATGATCGCCAAGGCGCAGCAGACCACCACCTTCCGTTTCCAGTCTACCTGGCCGGCCAAGGACATCTTCCACGAGTACGCCAATGATTTCGCCAAAAAAGTCAACGACATGACCGGCGGCGAACTGAAGATCGAAGTGCTGCCCGCAGGTTCGGTTGTGCCCGCCTTTGGCCTGCTGGATGCGGTGTCCAAGGGCACCCTGGATGGTGGCCATGGCGTGATCGTGTACCACTACGGTAAGAACTCTGCCCTGGCGCTCTGGGGATCGGGTCCTGCATTCGGTATGGATGCGAACATGCTGCTGGCTTGGCACAAGTATGGCGGCGGTGCGGCCCTTCTGGAAGAGCTCTACAAGACCGTTGGCGCTGATGTGAAGTCCTATGTGTATGGCCCCATGACTTCCCAGCCCCTGGGATGGTTTAAAAAGCCCATCACCAAGCTGGAAGACCTAAAAGGCTTGAAGTTCCGCACCGTGGGCATTTCGATTGATATGTTTACCGCCATGGGCGTTTCCGTGAACGCGCTTCCTGGTGGCGAAATCGTGCCCGCGATGGATCGTGGCCTGCTAGATGGCGCCGAGTTCAACAACGCCTCTTCTGATCGGATTCTGGGCTTCCCCGATGTCTCCAAGGTCTGCATGCTGCAGTCCTATCACCAGAACTCGGAGAACTTCGAGATCATGTTCAACGGTGCCAAGTACCGTGGCCTGCCCGCGAAACTGCGCGCCGTGTTGGATAACGCCGTTGAGGCCGCATCCCAGGATCTCGCCTGGAAGGCCTTTGACCGCTATTCCAAGGACTACACCGAGATGCAGACCCAGCAGGGCGTGAAGTTCTACAAGACACCCGATTCGATTCTGCGTCAGCAGCTCAAGATCTATGACGAAATCGTGGCCAAGAAATCGGCTGAGAATCCTTTGTTTAAGCGGATTGTCGAGTCGCAGAAGGCCTTTGCCGCCCGTGTCGTGAAGTGGGATATGGACACCACCACTTCCCGCCGTATGGCCTATGACCATTACTTCCGGCCTGCTGCTGCAGCCCCCGCGAAGAAGAAGGGCTAAGCCAAGTAGTAAAATCGTGCCCCTGTTGAGGCATTTGGACCTGCCGCCAAGATGGCAGGTCCAAGCAATGAAGGCAGTCTTGCCACAAGCAGGCTGCTTTTTTTTGGTTTATTAGGGTGACCACACCATGCAAAAGATATTTCTTACTGTGGACAAAGTCTCGACCGTTGTCGGTCAGATTTTCTCCTGGCTGATTATCGGACTGACCCTCTTGATTGGGTTTGAAGTCTTCTCTCGCTATGTCATGAATAATCCCCATCCCTGGGCATTCGATGTGCAGATGATGCTCTATGGCACGCTGTTCATGATGGCGGGTGCCTACACGCTGGCCAAGAGCGGCCATGTACGCGGGGATATTTTGTATGGTTTTTTAAAACCCAGAACTCAGGCTACTCTGGACCTGATTCTCTACATCGTGTTTTTCATCCCCGGTGTCTGCGCCCTGATCTATGCGGGCTATTTTTATGCTGCGGATTCCTGGCGAATTCTTGAGCATTCCTCCATTACCGCCGATGGCCCGCCGCTTTATCCCTTTAAAACCATTATTCCGATTGCAGGCGTATTTCTGATCATCCAGGGGTTGATCGAGATTCTGCGCTGTGTGGTCTGCATTCAGGAGGGTGAGTGGCCCTCGCGCGAGCATGATGTTGAAGAGGTGGATGTGGAAGAACTTAAGGCCATGATTTCCCACGAAGGGGAGAACAAGAATGCGTAAGGAGCTCCTCTTCGGTTTTTCGATCATGGCCCTGGTCGTGATCGGCACCCTGGCGCTCATGCCCTGGGGCAACCTGGAATCAGGCCATGTGGGCCTGCTGATGCTGGCCCTGGTGGTGGTGGCCATCATGATGGGATTTCCCACGGCGTTTACGCTGATGGGCATGGGCGTGATGTTCACGTTCTTTGCTTATTACTTTCGTGAACCGAATGCTGCACTGACCAATACGCTCACCCTCATGGTGCAGCGGACCTATGGCGTGATGACCAACGATGTGCTGATTGCCATCCCGCTCTTTGTGTTTATGGGCTATCTGGTCGAGCGGGCCAACCTGATCGAAAAACTCTTTAAGTCTCTGCATCTGGCCCTGGTCCGAGTGCCAGGCTCATTGGCCGTGGCCACGATCTTCACCTGCGCGGTGTTCGCAACCGCTACCGGTATTGTGGGTGCGGTGGTCACACTGATGGGCCTGCTGGCCCTGCCGCAGATGCTTAAAAGCGGCTATGACGTCCGTGTCTCAGCCGGTGCTATTACTGCAGGCGGAACCCTGGGCATTCTCATTCCGCCATCGGTGATGCTGATTGTGTATGGCGCCACTGCTGGGGTGTCGGTGGTGCAGCTTTATGCCGGTGCGTTTTTCCCCGGCATCATGCTTGCCGGCCTCTACGTTGTCTACGTGATCGTGATGGCGAAAATTAAGCCGGCATCCATGCCGCCGCTTGCTGAAGAGGAGCGTCGCATCGATCTGCCCCAGGCCTATGCGTCGTTGAAGCG
>VERJ01000046.1 GCA_018882795.1 Burkholderiaceae bacterium
CCAATGCACAGGCTGGCGACACCGCGCTTTAAGCCACGCTGCTTGAGTGCGTGGATCAGCGTAACTACGATACGGGCGCCTGATGCGCCAATCGGGTGGCCCAGGGCACAGGCCCCGCCATTCACATTGAGCTGATCACGTGCAATCTTCAGATCGTGCAGCGCAGCCATGGCCACCACCGCAAACGCCTCGTTGATCTCCCAGAGGTCCACATCCGAGACCTGCCATTTATTTTCACCAAGCAGCTTTTGAATTGCACCAATGGGTGCGGTTGTGAAAAGACTCGGCTGCTGCGCCACCCCGGCATGACCCACCATGCGGGCCAGGGGCTTTTTCCCAAGGCGTTCTGCCGTTGACATGCGGCACATCACCAGCGCTGCGGCACCATCACTAATGGAAGAAGATGACGCCGCCGTGACCGTGCCATCTTTAGCAAAAGCGGGTTTCAGAGTGGGAATTTTTTCAAGTGCAATCGTGCGTGGGCCCTCATCGGTCTCAATGCGTACCGTGCCCTTGCGGCTGGTGACATCTACTGGTGTGATTTCCTCTTTGAATGCGCCCGTCTCCGTTGCCCGCTTGGCCCAGCTCACGGACTCCATTGCGAACTGGTCCTGCATCTGGCGCGTAAAGTTGTATTGGCGGGCGCAGTCTTCACCAAAGGTGCCCATGGATCGGCCACGCTCATAAGCATCTTCCAGACCATCCAACATCATGTGGTCATAGACCGTGCCGTGGCCGATGCGATAGCCTGCCCGCGCACGGGCAAGCAGGTACGGCGCGTTACTCATGCTCTCCATGCCGCCCGCGACCACCAGGGATGCAGCGCCGACTGCCAGGGTGTCGTGCATCGACATGACCGCCCGCATGCCAGAGCCGCAGACCTTATTCACCGTAGTGCAGACGGTGGATTGGGGAAGGCCCGCACCAAGTGCAGCCTGCCGCGCGGGGGCCTGCCCCAAGCCCGCAGGCAGCACACAGCCAAACATCAATTCATCGATTGTTTGGGGGTCAATACCTGATTTGGCAATCGCTGCCCGAATGGCTGCCGAGCCGAGTTCAGTGGCCTGCAGGCCTGAGAGTTCACCCAAGAAACCGCCCATGGGTGTACGCGCTGCTGAAAGAAAGACAATCGGATCATTGGTAATCGCTTGCATGCAAATTCTCCCCTTGCGCCCCGAAAAACGCCCTGAAGAACTTGCCGTTTAGGCCCCCCTGAGCATCCGGTTGACGGTAGCGCCTGCCTCCCCTAAAGTCAATCCGATGCATATAAAGGACAGTGTATTTATCGTTACCGGGGGTGCCTCTGGCCTTGGCCAGGTCACGGCACAGATGCTGGCCGAGCGCGGCGCGAAGATCGTGATCGCCGATCTCAACGCACCCGCTGAACCGCTGGCCTCAGGCATGCAATTCATCAAAACCGATGTCACCGACGCTGCCAGCGGACAGGCCGTCATTGATTTTGCGAAAGAGGAATTTGGCCGCCTAAGCGGTCTGATCAATTGCGCGGGTATCGCACCCGCAGAAAAAGTGCTCGGCAAAGAGGGGCCCCATCGACTCGATGTGTTTTCTCGTGTCATCAATATCAATCTCGTGGGATCCTTCAACATGCTGCGTCTTGCCGCGCAGGCCATCAGCGAGACAGCGCCAGCTTCGACCGGGCAGGAAACCGCGGGTGTGATCGTCAATACCGCCTCGGTCGCCGCCTTTGAAGGACAGATTGGCCAGGCAGCCTACTCGGCCTCCAAGGGTGGCATCGTAGGCATGACACTGCCAATTGCACGCGAACTTGCGCGATCGCGCATCCGTGTCATGACCATTGCGCCCGGCATCATGGGTACGCCTATGCTCCTGGCATTTCCGCAAGATGTCCAAGATTCACTGAACCAATCCGTGCCCTTCCCGGCCCGCATGGGTAGGCCCACAGAATTTGGCCAGCTGGTGATCCAGATTATTGAAAACGATTACTTAAATGGCGAGGTGATTCGCTTGGATGGCGCCATCAGGATGGCACCCCGCTAGGCCGCGGTAACGCCAGGCGAAACAAACACATCGCCCTCGCGTTGAAGCGCACCGGCTTTTACCAGACTCTCTAAAGACCAATCCAAGGCAGCCGTCACCGGCATGGCGAGCATGTCGGCGGTATCCAGCAGTACCCGGGCCTTGCCCAGATAGTCCATGAGCTGCGAAGCAGTCGCACGTTCAAGATCGAGCATCAGAAATTTCACCAACACTTTGAGCGCATAGCGGGCATTGCGCAGAGGATCCTCCCGCAGCCAGTGCAGACGTCCCCGGGCACGTGCCAATGCAAGATCTACTTCTGTAAACACTGGCCCATGGCCCGGAATCACTGCACGCGGATTAAGCGACTCAATCAGATCCAGTACCTGGCGTTGCTCCTCAAATCCGCTCTCCCCGGAGAGTTCGGGAAAGGTCACACCGAACCCATCTTCCCAGAGTGCATCAGCAGAGATCATGATGCGATGGGTTGGCTCAAACAACAGAATTGAATCCGGATCATGACCCGGGGCTGCATGAATATGCCACTCCACGCCACCAAGCATCAGATGATCGCCATCTTGCAAAAACCCGCTGGGATGGAATCGCTCACAACGCTGGCCGGTCAGAGTAAAATTCAATCGCTCAAGCATCCAACCGCGGGCTATTTCAAACGACCCCTTGGGCACCAGAATCTCAGAATCATGGCGGGATGCCAACGCATGATTGCCACCGCAGTGGTCGGAGTGCAAATGGGTGTTGATGATGCGGGCAAGTCTTCTGCCTCCAAGCGCATGCGACACCAGATTACAGGTGAAGGCCGCATGTTTCACATAGCCCGTGTCCACCAGGCTGGCGGTATGGCCGCTATCAAAGAACACCACATGATTGGCCGAGAGCCAATCTCGCTCCAGAACGCGCATTGATGGCAACAACAAAGGCGCCACTATTGACCCTCTTCGGGTGCCGGTCGCTGCAGCTCCGAAGTCCCAAGCGCACGGGCGGAAAGCTGGTCCATGATGCCCTTGCGCTGTGCATCATTCATCTCGGACCAGGCCGCGATCTCATCAAGGCTGCGGTAGCAGCCCAGGCAGAGGCCAGTGGCTTGAGAAATCTTGCAAACCGATATGCAGGGTGACATGATTTCACGGGCTTGGGGTGGCGCGACCATGCTCAAGAATAACACCCGCAAATCCGAGGAAATCCCCATGACTGAAACGCCGATCTGCCGCTATCCCCTGCCCGACCCCGCCAGCCTGCCTCCAGATATTGGCCAGCGCCTGAAGACAACAGAAGAAAAGGCGGGCTTTGTGCCCAATGTGATGCGTGTGCTCTCGCGTCGGCCGGAGGAGTTTCGAGCGTTTTTTGCCTATCACGATGCACTCATGGAAGGTGAGAGCGGCCTAACCAAGGCGGAACGGGAAATGATCGTGGTGGCAACATCGGGCGCAAATCGCTGCCCCTACTGCGTGATCGCCCATGGTGCAATTCTGAGGATTCGCGCCAAAAATCCACTGATTGCCGATCAGGTTGCGGTCAACTACAAAACTGCAGATATCACCGTGCGTGAGCGGGCGATTCTGGATTTCGCCATGAAGGTGGCCACCGCATCAGCTGATCTAAGTGATGCAGATCGCACGGGAGCAAAACAAGCAGGACTCTCCGATGAGGACCTCTGGGACATCGCAGCCATCACTGCCTTTTTCGCCATGAGTAACCGGCTAGCGAGTGCAACGGGCATGCGAGCCAATGATGAGTTTTATCTGATGGGCCGCATTCCAAAAAACAAATCGGCCTAGTGCTTACACGCTGCGCAATCCGGCAGCAACAGGGCTACCCTTTATCCTTAACGCACGACGCCATCGCGCATGAATGCATCGATCTCCGCCGGACCGTAATCGGCGGCGTGCAAGATTCTGCGGGTATGCGCGCCAATTTCGGGAAGCTCCGCAAGCGCCTGGGCCTGCGCAACCTCTGACGAGACCATCGATACTGGAAAGCTAAATCGCGGCTGCTGATATGCATTCAGATGAACAAATCCGCGCCCCGCTGAAGGACCATGCGTGATTGCCTCCGCCAGTGTCATCACCGGAGTCACACAGCAATCCTGATCATCAAAAAGCTTGCTCCAATAAGAAAGGGGCTCAGCCCCAATAGCGCGGCTGACTTGCTCAATCACCTGCCGACCCGCATCACCCAACAGATGGCCTGAATTACAGAGATCCGGTCTGCCAATCACTTCGCAGAATCGGGCCCAGAATTTCTGCTCAAGCGCCCCCACCGCGAGCCAACGTCCATCAGCGGTGGCATAGACCTGATAGCAGGCCGCACCACCCGTAATCAGCCCGGCCCCTGGGGTTGGCTCCCGACCCTCGAGCGAGAGCAATCCCAGCAAATAAACATTGAGCGCCATCAAACCATCGGTCATGGAGACATCCAAGAATCGGCCTTGGCCCGTCGTTTTCGCTTTCAATAGCGCGGCCAGCATCGCCGTAATCGCAGTCATTGCGCCACCAGCAAGATCAGCAGTCTGCAGGCCACTGATCGCGGGCTGCCCGCCACGCGTCGCATTGTGATGCAACGTGCCAGATAAGGCCTGATAGTTCAGATCGTGGCCCGCCTTTGCGGCATAGGATCCGGTTTGGCCGAAACCCGAGATCGCGCAATAGACCAGACTCGGCCGAACGGAAGACAAGGCCGCATAACCCACGCCCAGCCGATCCATCACACCAGGACGAAAGCCCTCGAGCACCAGGTCTACCCCGACCACAAGCCGCTTCACAATGTCCACCGCACGAGAATCACGAAGATTCAGCGCAACCGACTGCTTGTCACGATTGACCTGATGAAAAAACTCGCCTCCGCCAAAGCCTTCGACTGCTGCTTCCTTGCGCATGAGATCGCCGCCATCTTCGCGGGTTGCGTCATCAATGCGAATTACCTCGGCGCCAAGATCGGCCAATACTTGAGAGCAAAACGGGCCCGGCAGAAGCCGACTGAAATCCAGCACGCGCACGCCTGCCAGCGGGGCCTCTTCTCGCTGATGATGCAGGCCGGACGCAGGGGGATAACTCAGCATGGAAATGAAAATCAAAGAAATAGTTGGTAGGCGCGATTGGACTCGAACCAACGACCCCCACCATGTCAAGGTGGTGCTCTAACCAGCTGAGCTACGCGCCTGCCGCAGAAAGAGGGGCGTTGGCGCCTTCTTCCTGAACAGCGTGCAATTGTAGATCAATTCCCAGTCTGCCCCACTCCGCGGATTCCTGCTGCAAGCTAAAACCCGTCAGCGGATGCTGATCAAGCCATGACGCCCCGATCCGCAGCCGAAACCCCGGATCCCGCTCCTTCAGGCTGATCTCGGGCAGTTCAATATCGAGACGACGACGATAAAACAGACAGGCCAGCCGGAAACACATCAGGGCCGCCCACTGGGCAGGGCTATCCAGCTGGGACTGGATCTTGGCAAGCTTACCCTGCTGGCCCAGCACGAATGCCGCAACCACCCGCTGCTCCCGACGTGAGAACCCAGGAAGATCGGCATGGGTCACGATGTAGGCCGAATGTTTATGAAAACTATTGTGCGAAATGGAATGCCCAATCTCGTGCAGACACGCGGCCCAGGTGAGCTGCTCCTGCAGTTGCGCGCGCTCCTCATCGGAACCGATCCGCAGGCCATTCCAGAGTTTCAGCGCAAGCAGACTGATACGGCTGGACTGCGCAATATCGACTGAATATCTGCGCATGGCCTGCTCCACACTGATGCGACGCATGTCTTCATGCTGCGCGCGGCCCACCAGGTCATAGAGCACACCAAGTCTAAGCGCACCCTCACCATAACGCATGGTCTCAATACCGAGCTCATCGAAGATGGCCGACATAATCGCGACACCGCCAGCAAACACCGGCATTCGGTCCTGCCGCATACCAATCAGGCCGGCGTCTTCAATGCGGCCGACGCGGGAAAGCAGTGATCGCAGCTTCTCAAGGCCGATCGTATTGATGCCTTCCTCGGATAGTCCGTTATTGAGCAATACCTCGGCGATCGACTTGGCTGTACCACTGGAGCCCAGCACCTCTTCCCATCCCGTCGCCACAAAGGATTTACGGATCACCTGAATATCTTTGCGGGCAGCAAGCACCGCCGCTTTCATGGCCGAACGGGTGATCAGACCGCCGGGAAAATATTCCCGACTGAAACGCACGCAACCAACATAAACGCTCTCCAATAATTCAGGCTCATGATCCCGGCCGATAATGAACTCTGTAGAGCCTCCGCCAATATCGATGACGAGCCGCCGCCTGCCATCGCTGGGCAGGCTGTGCGCAACACCGGAGTAAATGAGCCTGGCCTCCTCCTGGCCAGCGATCACCTCAATGGGAAACCCAAGTGCCGCCTCGGCGGTCTTGAGAAAATCCTGACCATTTTTTGCGACCCGCAAAGTGTTGGTCGCCACGGCACGCACGCGGTCCGGAGAAAATGATCGCAGCCGCTCACCAAAGCGCTGCAGGGCCAGAATCGCGCGGGCCTGGGATGCAGCATCGAGACGTTTATCCGGCCCTAGCCCGGCGGCCAGACGCACCACCTCTTTCAGGCTATCCAGCGCATAGATCTGAAAACCCAGCGGCGACTCGACAACGCGCCCGATCAACAAATGAAAGCTGTTGGAACCCAGGTCCGCAGCAGCAACAAGCTTGGGTGGATTGGACATCGGCATAGCAGCCCTATTGTCGCTCAATCCCGATGTCGGCTGATTTTCTACACTGGCGTCGTCTTACGATCTGCGACCGCCGCCAAACAGTGGCCCAAGAATCGCCAACGGCAAAAGCGCCACGATCGCCATCGTGATGGCCGGCCAGGCGGCTTGCGCCAGCAACTCATCGGCCGCCAGGTGATGGGCTGCCACAGCCAGCGTCTCAAGATTAAAGGGCCGCAGCACCAAGGTCGCGGGCAGCTCCTTTACGACATCAACAAAAATCAACAATGCAGCAACACCCGTTGCTCCCCGCATCAACGGAAAGTGCACGTACTGAAACACCTGAAAACGCGATAGCCCCAGACTGCTTGCCGACCACTCAAGGTTGCGCGTGATTCGACCCAGGCCTGACTCAATGGGCCCGAGCCCGACCGCGAAAAAGCGTGTCAAATAGGCACCCACCAGCAGCACACCAGTGGAGGCCAAGGCAAGACGCCAATCCAGCCAGCGGTCTGCAATCTCTGTGGCAAGGCCCGACCAGGCCAGCAGCCCCACCGCGATGACAAGTCCCGGCATGGCATATCCCGCAGACGCAATGCGCACGGCCCGCTTTGCCCAGCGACCCCCATAGCGCAGCGCATAGCCGCAGACCCATGCTGCGGGCAGGATCACCAGCACGGCGATCAAACCAAGCGAGATGGTGTTCAGTGCTTGCGCAAAGAGCTTGCTCACATCGGGCCCAACACCTGCTGATATCGCAGCATGCACAAGCAAGTACATCGGAAATAAAAAACCAAGTAGCCCCGGCACGGCGCAGAACATCGCCATCAAGAACGCTGTTGACCCGCCCACCGGAGTGTGCATTGCACGCCCACCAGCCCGGCTTGTCACCCAGGCTGCCCCGCCCCTGGCACGCATCTCGAATGCCATGAGCACCACCATGGTGATCAGCATCAACATGCCAAGGAACGCAGCCGAGGCACGATCACCATAACTGAACCAGGCCTTAAAGAGCCCTGTCGAAAACGTTGGGACTGAGAAAAATGCCACGGTTCCGTAATCGGCAAAACACTCCATCACCACGAGTGCCAGGCCTGCAATCCAGGCTGGCCTTGCCAGGGGAATTGCAAGACGAAAAAAAATCTGCACAGCGTTTAATCCCATCGCACGGGCCGCATCAAACGCAGCACCTTGACGCTCTTCAAAGGCGTTTTTAGCAAGCAGCGCCACGTAGGGACTCAACGCAACTCCCATCACGATTCCTGCACCCCATACAGATCGAATATCTAAGCGCGGCAGTTGCAGGCCCAGCGATGCCAACAGTCCCACCACGTCGCGATAAAGCCACCCCGACGGGTCAAGGGCATCGGTATAGGCATAGGCCAACACATAAGCGGGCATGGCCATCGGCAGGATCATTGACCACTCCAGCAGTTTGCGGCCAGGAAATGCATAAGCTGCGATCATCCAGGCACTCGGCAGACCAAGGCCAAGTGCAACGACCCCTGCGAGCAGGGAAATCAGCACCGTGTTGAGCACATAACCCGCCAACACCGACTCGGCGAGCGCAATCAGCGTCTGTGGGCTGGCGAGGGACTTCAGGCCAAACACGAGCACCGCACCCAACGGCAGGGAGATGGCAATCACCAGCAACAGGGTCGCCAGGGCGAGTGCCCGGGGCATGGGGGTCATGGTGGGCATTGCAATACCGAGTCAAATAAGAATTATAATCATTTGCAATGAGTGCATTGGAACTTCACCAGGTCACCATCCGCTATCGGGACGCCAATCGGCCTGGGGGCCATTTGCTTGCGGCAGAGTCCGTCAGCCTCTCACTCAATCGCGGTGACATCGGCTGCCTGCTGGGGCCTTCGGGTTGCGGCAAGACCAGTCTTTTGCGGGCCATCGCGGGTTTTGTGCCCATTGCAGAAGGCAGGATTCGGCTCAATGGTGAGCTGATTACTGGAGAGGGTGTGAATGTGCCGCCCGAGAAGCGGCGAATCGGCGTGGTGTTTCAGGATTACGCCCTTTTCCCCCACCTCACCGTGGCCGAAAATATTGCTTTCGGTCTGACCCAGGGCCGAAGGATGGCCGATGGCATCCCCGCCAAAGCAGCCGAGATGATGGACATCGTTGGACTGGCGGATCAGGCGGACCGCTACCCCCACGAGCTCTCCGGCGGCCAGCAGCAACGGGTCGCACTGGCGCGGGCCCTGGCCCCCCAGCCAGAACTGATTCTGCTTGATGAACCCTTCTCGAATCTGGATATATCGCTACGTGATCGGTTAGCGCGGGAGGTCCGTGACATCCTGAAGGCCACCCAAACCACGGCCGTATTGGTGACCCATGACCAGAACGAGGCCTTCGCAGTGGCCGACCAGGTCGGCGTGATTTTTAACGGTCGGCTGGTCCAGTGGGCTGAACCCTACCTTCTCTATCACGAGCCCAATTCAGCCAGCGTTGCCCGCTTTGTCGGCGAGGGCGCCCTGATCAGCGGCGATCAGTTCGGACATCAGGTGAAAACACTTCTGGGCGAGCTGCCGCTCAAGCCCTGCTGCTGCAACGACTGCGAGCATGTCGGCAGCGTTCGGGTGCTGCTGCGGCCCGATGATGTGGTCCACGATGACGCTTCGACGCTGAAGGCCCGGGTGGTCCGGAAGGCCTTCCGTGGGGCCGACTTTCTCTATACGCTAGAGCTTGGAAATGGTGAACAGATCCTGTCCCTGGTACCCAGCCACCATGACCACGCCCTGGATGAACAGATCGGAATTCGACTTGAGGCCGACCACGTGGTGACCTTCAACCACACTGAGCCCGCCACCCCCTTCTAATCAACGGGCAGTCGTTTGTGCGCAACAGCAAATCCGGTTTCAACAGGATTTGTTGACTGGTAATTCATTTAATCTTTCAATGTGTTAGAGTAAGTTGTGCACTGCATCAAAAAGAGGTCTGCATCTTGGAACAACAACTCCTGACACCGCTGGTCGACCCCGAGAGCCTTGGCGTCTGGATGGACGACAGCACCCCGGCCCATGTACGCGAGGCCTTGTCCCAACAAATCCAGCTCTCCAAATGCAAGGTGAGCTACTGGCCAGAGATCGACAACGAACGCATTGATCTGGCCCTGATCGCCACTGATGTCCCCAGGCTCATGGACAGTCTGCGTGAGGCGGCACAGCAACGGGCCAAGGCCGCAGTGATTTACACCAGCGCCATCAGCCTGGAGCTGCAGCAGGCACTTCGCGAGGAAGCCCTGCGGCTGCGCGTCGCCATGGTGGGACCTGCCTCCTTCGGTATTCAGCGGCCGAGCCTGAACCTCAATGCAAGCATCTGCTCGACCTCTGCATCACCCGGAAGAGTCGCCCTGCTCTCGCAATCGGGCACACTCGCCTCTGCCATTCTCGATTGGGCGGAAGAATATAAAGTCGGCTTCTCCACGGTGATCACCCTGGGCAACGAGGCCGACGTCGATCTGGCCCGCTCGCTGGATTTCCTGGCATCTGATCCAGAGACCCATGCCATCGTGATGTATCTGGAATGTGTCTCCAATCCGCGTGCGTTTCTCTCCGCATTGAGAGCAGCCGCCGGGATAAAGCCGGTGATTCTGCTCAAAGCTGGCGCCACCACGCATGACCCCACCGATCCACTCACCCATACCACTGCCCTGGTGGGCAGTGACGATGTCTTTGATGCGGCCATTCGGCGCGCGGGCGCTGTGCGCGTGCACTACTTTATTCAGCTTTTTGCAGCAGTAAGAACGCTCACCTCGAATCGGCCTGCAAACGGACGACGCATCGCTGTGATCAGTAATGGCCGTGGCCCCGCCCTGCTGGTGCAGGATCTTGCGCGCGTGGCCAACATCCGGATGCCCAAGCTGGCAGATCACAACCCGATCATTCTGCGCACCGATGCAACCGGTGAGGCCTATGCTAGCAAGATTGTGGAGCTGGGCAATTCGCCCGAAGTCGATTCAATCATCGTGATCCACTCGCCCCAAGTAGGTGTGCTGACCTGGCAGATTACCAAGGCGGTCGCTGAGGCCGCTGGCCAGATCAACAAAATCGTGATCGGCTGCTGGCTGGGTGATCACAACACACGCGAGGCGAGAAACTGGCTATCGTCGCAAGGCGTTCCCTCTTTCAGAACACCCGAGGCAGCCGTTGATTCTCTACATTCGCTGATCACCTTTCGCCAGAATCAGGAACTGCTGCAGCAGGTGCCACCTGCAATCTCTTCACAGGTCAAGCCCGATCTGGAAGGTGCGCGCATGATTATCGAAGGGGTGCTTGCTGATCGGCGCAATGTGCTCTCCGAGATGGAATCAAAGTCGCTACTCTCTGCTTTTGGTGTGCCCGTCTCCACCACAGTGATCGCGCGCAATGCAGCCGAGGCTGCCCTGGTGTCGCACCAGGTGGGCTTTCCTGTGGTGATCAAAATCAATTCGCCCGACATCTCGCACAAGGCCGAGGTTGGGGGCGTGCGGTTAAATCTCAAGAATGCACAGGAAGTGCGCGAGGCCTACGCGGAGATGATGGAGCGTGTTCGTCAGCTCGCGCCCAAGGCAAATATCAACGGTGTGGTAGTACAGCGTTATATCGAGCGGGCCAGAAAGATCGAGGCCCATATCGGCATGACCACCGATCCCTTATTTGGTCCGGTGATCTCCTTTGGTCCTGGTGGCGAGCAGGTGCGTTGGCTGAAAGATCGCGCGCTGGAGCTACCGCCACTCAATGCGCTACTGGCGCACCGACTGATTGAGCGTACGCAGCTCGGACAGAAACTTCTGGAGGACAATCCGGAGGGCGTGGAGTCACCTGTGATTCAGCAGCTGGAGAGCATCCTGCTTCAGGTGTCCGACATGATCTGCGAGATGCCCATGCTCAAGGAAATCGACATCAATCCAGTGATTGTGTCTTCCGATGGCGCAGTCGTAGTAGATGCACGCATGGGGATTTCTCCTAATAAAGAAGGCGCGCATCGGCCACGTTATGGGCACTTGGCCATCATGCCCTACCCCGGCTACTTCACGACCGAGTATCCGCTGACCGATGGCAATACTTATGAGATCCGGCCATTGAAATGGTCTGATGCCCCCAAACTGGAGGCTTTGCTGAGCAAACTCTCCGAAGAGTCTCGCTACATGCGCTTTCTGGCCAATGTTCGGGAGTTCTCCCCCAAACAGCTTGCGCGGCTCACCCAAATCGATTACCACCGCGACATGGCGCTCACCGCTGTAATCGGCCATGCAGACGAGCAGGAAATTATCGGTGTTGCCCGCTATATGCTGCTTCCCAACACCACAAGCGCTGAGTTTGCCTTGGTGGTGCGGGATGACTTCCAAGGACACGGCATCGGCGCGAAGCTGATGGGCGCACTGTTTGATGTGGCACGCGAGCAACATCTAAAAGTGATCGAAGGCCTGGTACTGGGGAAAAACAGCAATATGCTGGGCCTCATGACCCGGCTTGGGTTCACGATTGAACCCGACCCAGACGATGCTTCACTGCGAAGAGTCGTCAAGGTCCTAGAGGAATGAAGCTGCGGCGTAAACGTTTTGAATTAATGGTCGTTGAACCGAACCGCCATCGGCTGCTGGTGGGCGAAGACATTGGCGATGAGCAGGCCAGCGATTTATTCCTTTGCCTGCCGGGTCTGCTAGAGACGCGTCAGGCTTTTGATGAATTCGTGCGTTATGTCGGCCCATCGGCCCGCGTCATGACCTTTGACTGGTGCGGCAGGGGTGACTCACAAAAACTCGAAAACGCTCACGACTACAAAATGAGTGTGTACTTGAGCGACTTATCGCTCTTTTACGCCCATGCCATGGGGGCTATCAGCAGCAACGCTCGCGACACGGCATCGCGCATTCACCTGGTGGGCACTAGCATGGGCGGCCTGTTGGCTGTATTCCTGGCGATTCACAGGCCCAGAAACCTGGGCACCGTGATTCTCAATGATGTGGGCCCGGTGCTGCCGTGGAGCGGTGTTTTCTCGCTCATGACGGGAATCTCTTCAGCGAAGTCCGCCGACTTGAAGAACATTACCGAATTCAATACACCGAATCTCGCCGAGAAGTTGCGTGTGGATCCGCAGCTGCTGCGTGCGGTCCGACAGCCGGGCCACCTGGACCTGCCACACGAGACCCGCCTCACAGGCGTGGACTTCAGTGATGCATTTGCCGCGGTCACCGCGCCCATCCTGCTGCTGCGAGGTGCAGGTTCAGAGATCATTAACGACAGCGTTGTGAAGCGCATCTTCGAACTCCACCCACTGACACGCATCCATGAATGCCAGGACAGCGGTCACCCCGTGGCCTACAGCGAAGAAGTCTGCGCAGCGATTCTTAAGTTTGTTTCGCAACATTGACGTGATGTCAGGCATGGTGTCAGCCACCATGCCTGACACCCCAAGAAAAAAGGCCCGCAATCGCGGGCCTTTTACTTGCAGACTTGCTGACTCTGCGGATTAAGCAGCTTTCAGGGCAGTCGAGGCAGCCTTCAGGCTGGCGCTGGTGGCCGACTGAACGTTCTGCTCAACGGCGGCAACAGCCTGCTTGGCAGCCTTGGAAGCCGTCTCATAGGCAGCGTTGGCAGCCGTCAGGGCCGATTTCACCAGGGCAACTCCACTCTCAGAGCCAGCAGGTGCCGACTTGGAGAACTCCTCCACAGCACTGTGGATTTTTGTGTTGCTTGCAGAAATCTGTGCCTCTGCCATCTTGGCCATCGCGTTGGCCGTCTCCGATGCAACGCCATACACCGCGTTGGCGTAAGAAACAGCCGCTTCCATCGTCGGCAGCGCAAAAGAAGACTGCACCTTCACCAGCTCCTGCACGTCTTTTGCAGAGGCCAGCGCCTTGAGGTTCTCAGCACCTTGGCTCAGCGCGTTCTTGGCAACCTTCAGCTGCAGGTCCACCAGCTTCTCTACGCCATTGAAGGCAACATCAGCCACTTCCACAACGCTTTCAACGTTGGCTTTGGCCAGATCAGCAAATTGTGCGTTCATGTTGTTCATTCTTCATTCTCCGGTTTGGTTTGATTTGGTTTGACTAAGTTTGTTGATTTGCTCGGCACCGTTGGGTCTTTGGTGCATTGCACAAAGTAGATTTGACCTGCATTCACAGGGCGACGCAACCCCTAAAACTGACAATTTTGATGCAATGCCACATAATT
>VERJ01000077.1 GCA_018882795.1 Burkholderiaceae bacterium
CAGGTGGTGGCTGCGCGGCTGGGCATCCCGGTGGAAAACGTCGACATCGTGCACGGCGATACGGGCCGCGTGCCTTTTGGCATGGGCACGTATGGCTCACGCTCCATTTCTGTTGGGGGCGCAGCGATCATGCGCGCGCTCGATAAGATCGAGGCCAAGGCCAAGAAGATCGCCGCTCACCTGATGGAGGCCAGCGACACCGATGTTGACTTCGCCAATGGTGAGTTCACGGTCAAAGGCACCGATAAGAAAATCCCCTTTGCCCAGGTCGCGCTCACGGCCTATGTGCCGCACAACTACCCGCTGGATAAACTGGAGCCGGGGCTCAATGAAACCGCGTTTTACGATCCCACCAATTTCACTTTCCCTGCGGGCACCTATATCTGCGAGGTTGAGGTGAACCCTGAATCCGGCGAGGTCCGCGTGGATCGTTTTACTGCGGTGGACGACTTCGGCACCATCATCAATCCGATGATCGTGGAAGGCCAGGTCCATGGTGGTCTGGCCCAGGGTATCGGCCAGGCCCTGATGGAGAACTGTGTCTATGATCCCGACTCCGGCCAGCTGCTCTCTGGCTCGTTTATGGATTACGCCATGCCGCGCGCGGACGACATGCCTAAATTCAATATCGGCCATGTCTGCACGCCGTGTACCACCAACCCCTTGGGCACCAAAGGCTGTGGTGAGGCTGGCGCAATCGGCTCACCGCCTGCGGTGATCAATGCCGTGTTGGATGCATTGGCCCCCCTGGGTGTAAAGGAGCTGGATATGCCCGCCACGTCCCATCGTGTCTGGCAGGCCATTCAGTCCGCTAAAGCTTAAGGAGATTATTCATGTACGGATTTTCATTTGATCGTGCATCCTCGGTTCAGGATGCTGCGGCCAAAGCCGCCAACGGCGCTCAGCTGCTGGCGGGTGGCCAGACCCTGCTGGCCTCGATGAAGCAGCGCTTAGCGAGCCCGGAGTCTTTACTCGACCTCTCGGGCATTGCCGATCTGAAGGGTGTCTGCAAGGACGGCAACGCAATCGTGATTGGCGCGATGACCCGGCATCAGGATGTCGCCACCAATCAAGAGGTGATCGCTGCGATTCCTGGGTTGGCGCGTCTGGCTGCTGGCATCGGTGATAAGCAGGTTAGGGCCATGGGCACCATCGGTGGGTCACTTGCCAACAACGATCCTGCCGCCTGCTATCCCAGTGCTGCACTCGGGCTTGGCGCCATCATCAAAACCAATCGGCGCGAGATCGCTGCCGATGATTACTTCCAGGGCCTCTTCACCACAGCCCTGGAGCCCGGTGAGTTGATTGTCGCGGTGCGCTTTCCGATCCCGAAAGCCAGCGCCTATGCCAAGTTCAAACAGCCTGCCTCGCGTTATGCCCTGCTGGGTGTGTTTGTTGCGAAGATCGATGCTGGCGTGCGCGTTGCGATTACGGGTGGCGGCAATGGTGTGTTTCGCCATGCAGGTCTGGAGGCAGCCCTCTCGAAGGACTTTTCTCCAGCTGCTGTCGATGGTGTGTCTGTGAGTGCCGATGATCTGACCTCGGATCTTCATGCTTCTGCCGAGTACCGTGCCCAACTGGCGAAGGTGCAGACCAAACGGGCTGTGCAGCAGGCCCTGGGAAAGCGCTGATCGGGCGTGTCGGATCACAATAAGGCCCTGGAGTCCGTTGAGGGACTCATTGGCCTGCTTCAATCTGTAGGCTATTACCCGGACCGCCGTCTTGCGACGGCGGTCTACTTGTCTTTGCGGCTTGGCCGACCGCTGCTGCTGGAAGGTGCTCCTGGTGTTGGCAAGACTGAACTTGCCAAGTCGCTCGCACGCGCGCTTGATCGCGTGTTGGTGAGGCTTCAGTGCTATGACGGCATGGAGCAGCGTGAAGCGCTCTACGAGTGGAATTTCTCTGCGCAGCTGATTCACATGCGTGTGCGTGAGCATCAGGCCCGTGCCGATGAGATCGAGCAGGAGGTCTATCAGGATCGCTATCTGATTCGTCGACCGCTCCTGCAGGCCCTGGAGGCCAAGCCTCCCGGTGCGGTGCTGCTCATTGATGAAGTAGATCGCGCCGATGAGCCCTTTGAGGCCTTCTTGCTGGAATATCTGGGCGAGTATCAGGTCACCATTCCGGAGCTTGGCGTGATCCGAGCTGCCTCCACGCCGATCACAATTCTCACCAGCAACCGCACTCGCGAGCTCAACGATGCAGTGAAGCGCCGTTGTCTGTATCAATGGGTAGACTACCCGCAGCGGGATCGCGAGCTGGAGATTGTGAAATCCCAGGTGCCGCAGCTTGGTGATGTTTTGAGTGCGCAGGTCGCTGATTTTGTGAAAAAGCTGCGCGAGCAGCCCTTTGCCAATGCATTTCAGCGGGCGCCTGGCATCGCCGAGAGTGTGGAGTGGGCCAAGGCATTGGCTGCGCTGGACACCTTGCAGCTTGACCCCGAAGTGATTGAGCAGACCGCAGGCGTGTTGTTTAAGCAGCGCGAAGATGTCGCGGCCCTGCAATCGGTGGTAGAAGATCTTCTCAAGACAGCCTGATGTTGCTCGGTGATGCCCGCGCCGGAAAGCTGGCAGAGAACATTGTGGGCTTTGCGCGGGCGCTACGTCGTGCGGGCCTGCCGATCGATAGTGCGCGGATTGGTTTGGCGCAGCAGGCGGCAAGCCTGGTCGGCCTTGCAAATAAGCAGGATTTATCTGCGGGCTTAGAAGCCGTGTTGGTTAGTCGCGAGGAGGATCGACAGGTCTTTGCTGAACTCTTCGACGCGTTTTTTCGTAATCCTGAAATTGCCAAGCAGCTGATGGCCCAGCTGCTGCCATCGGCCAAGGCACAGGCCCATCCGCCCAAACGCGGCCCGCGGGCGGCAGAGGCGCTTACGCCCCCGAAAGACGCGAGGCTCAATCCGCCGCCGCGCGAGGATGAAATCAAACTCGATGCGGCCATGAGCGCAAGCCAGGTGGAGCGTCTGAGGCATGCGGATTTTCAGGGTTTAAGTGCCAGCGAGTTTCGGCTCATGGAGCGACTGGTCAGAGAGGTGCCCTTGGAGATACCCAGGCTGCGCTCGCGGCGGGTCCATGCCGCATCTCAGGGTGTGCACCTGAATTGGCCAAGACTTGTGCGCGAGACCTGCCGC
>VERJ01000010.1 GCA_018882795.1 Burkholderiaceae bacterium
AATTAAAACCCCATCAGAAAAAATTGATCAGGAACCACTACCGGGAGCCACATCACCCGCAAGGACCTGGGCAACATGCAGGACCTGGGTCCGCTCGTCGCCAAGTCGGCGCAGTCGGCCCTCGATGTGCAGCATACAGCCAAGATCACCGAGCACAACCGCCTGGGCCTGGGTATCTTGAATATTGTGAATTTTCTCATCGGCGATTGCAGCCGACACATTGCCGTACTTCATGGAGAAAGCACCACCGAAGCCACAGCAGGCACGGGCATCTTTCATCTCCTTGATCTGCAGTCCAGGAATTTTGGAAAGCAGTGCTCGGGGCTGATCGCAGACACCGAGTTCGCGCAGTCCGCTGCAGCTGTCGTGGTAAGTGACGGTGCCCTCGAGTCGTCCCGGTACTTCCGTGATCTTCAGTACATTGGCCAGAAAATCAGTCAATTCACGCACACGTGGCGCGAGATCGGCCATGCGACGCTTCATCTCGGGATCGTTGGCAAATAAATCAAAGTAGTGAACCTTGATCATGCCCGCGCACGACCCGGAGGGAATCACGACATAGTCATAGCCCTCCAGCTGCTCCAGCACGCGAACGGCGAGCTGATGTGCAGTGCGGCGATCGCCGCTGTTGTAAGCAGGCTGTCCGCAGCAGGTCTGCCCATCGGGGACCACGACCTCGCAGCCGGCGCCTTCCAAGAGCTTTAAGGCGGAGAATCCGATCTCCGGCCGCATCAGGTCCACAAGACAGGTGACAAACAGGGCAATGCGTTTCGGTTTCTGGGTCATCTCACCGTTCAAGGGCCTATGAATATCCCTGATTTCATGCAATAAAATGGCATTTTGCCACTTGATATGGCCAGTATGTCGGATTCTTTCCCATCGCCCCAGAAAAAACCCAACGCTGCACAGCCCACTGAGCCTGAGCAGCGGCGCCTTCTGGCCCCGCCCATCCAGCCCCCCAGCCTAGCGATCCAGGTGATCGACAGAATGTTGACGCTGCTGGATGCACTGGCAAAAAAATCAGAACCAGTATCGTTAAAAGAGCTTTCCCAGTCCAGCGGGCTGCATCCATCGACCGCTCACCGAATTCTCAACGATCTGGTGCTTGCCCGCATGGTGGACCGCACTGAACCTGGCAGCTACCAGCTGGGCATGCGCTTGCTGGAATTAGGCAATCTCGTGAAAGCCAGGCTAAACGTGCGTGATGCAGCAGCCGGACCCATGCGCGAGTTGCATCGGATGACCGGTGAGACCATCAATCTCTCGGTACGCCAGAGCGATGAAATCGTCTATGTCGAGCGCACGGTGAGCGAACGATCCGGCATGCAGGTGGTGCGGGCGATCGGGGGCCGGGCGCCACTGCACCTGACCTCAACTGGGAAGTTATTTTTGGCCAACGACGACCTGCGATCAGTCCGGTCCTATGCCATGCGCACTGCCTTGGCAGGACACACGCCCAACAGCATCACCGATCTCGGCAAGCTCGAGCGAGAACTCGAAGAGGTGCGTCAAATGGGCTACGCACGGGATAACGAGGAACTGGAGATGGGCGTACGCTGCATCGCGGCTGGAATTCGGGATGACAGCGGCGCCTTGGTGGCAGGGCTCTCGATTTCAGCGCCCGCAGATCGGGCCAACGACGGTTGGCTTACCGCCCTGATTGAGACTGCCCAGGCAATCTCTGCTGCGCTGGGCTACGAGCGAACCGACAGGACCTGACGATCACGCTCGGCGGCCAGCCAGCGACGGATCCGCTCCGCATCCGCAAGGCGTTTTGCACTGCCCTCGGCATCCAGCATCACAATGATCACGTCGCGGTCATCGATATTGGCCTGCATGACCAGGCAGCGGCCCGCATCGCGAATAAAGCCGGTTTTGGAAAGTCCAATCTCCCAGCTCTCGTTACGCGTTAAGGCATTCGTGTTGCGGAATTGTTGCTCCCGGCCACCAACACGGACAATGGCATCCCGATCGGTTGAATATTCACGAATCAGTGGAAAACCATGGGCCGCACTGACCATGCGGGCAAGATCCTTGGGCGAAGCGACATTGGCGCTGCTCAAGCCTGTGGGTTCCACAAAATGAGAGCTCGACATACCAAGTGCGCGGGCTTTTTCATTCATGGCTGCTACAAAAGCCTCAAGCCCACCAGGATAGGTCCTGCCCAAGGCTTGCGCTGCGCGATTCTCCGATGACATCAGAGCAAGATGTAACAGTTCAGCACGCGTAAAGGCCGATCCAACTTTCAGGCGGGATCCGGAATACTTCTCCAATTGAGAGTCTTCCTTCGCGATGACAATGACTTCATCCAAGGGAAGATTGGCCTCCAGGGTGACCATGGCCGTCATGACCTTGGTAATGGACGCAATTGGCAATGCCGTGCTGGCATTTTTTTCCAACAAAATACTGCCGCTTCCCTGCTCCATCACCAACACAGCGCTTGAATTGAGCGCGAGATCAGCAAACTCCGAACGCAGACCCAGCCGGGAGCCTGTCGAACCCGCTGCAACAGAGGCCTTCACGATGTTTTTCTTTTGGGCGCTCGCCGCAGTGGGCCTGGCCACGTTCTTGCGAACCATTGAGGATGACTTGGACTGCGCGGCGTTTTTGGCCTGGGGCTTCGCCTGCGCCTTCGCCTGAGGCTTGGATGCGCTCTGGGCAAACGCCCCAATCGGCGCTACCACCAGGGAAAGACAGAGCGCCAGCAGTGCCGGTACCCGACGAAGTGTGAACAGCCCAGAGGTCGGTTCTTGTTGTTTTTTTGGCGTCATCTCAACTGCTCTCCCAGTTCACGCGAGCCGCAAGTCTAGCAATGGTTTTCATTTTCGACAAACAAAAGTTGATTTTATTCAATGGGTTAGGCCAGGGTTTGAATTCTAGGCCTTAAAAATGAGCATGCTGCAAAGCACAACCGACAGTCTGAAAATGCACATCCACCGTGTCCTGGATATTCCGGCTATAGCCGCCACCCATCGCCACAGCAACAGGCAGGCCGTGCCGCGTCGCATAGTCAAACACCCGCTGATCACGTGCCAGGAGCCCCGCTTTGGTCAGGTCAAGCCGACCCAGCCGATCATCATGAAACGGATCGGCGCCCGCAAGGTAGATGATCAGTTGAGGATCAAACCGCGTCTTGATTTCATCCAGTGCACGATCGAGCAGACCAAGGTATTCGTCATCTCCCGTGCCATCTGCCAACTCAATATCCAGATCCGAGACTTCCTTCACAAACGGATAATTCCCTGCACCATGCATTGAGAACGTGAAGATGTCAGGATCATTGCGTGTCATGGCTGCAGAACCATTACCCTGATGCACATCAAGGTCGATGATCAATGTGCGGCCTGCGCGACCTTCATCACGCATCATCCTGGCCGCGAGCACCACATCATTGAAACAACAAAACCCCTCTCCGCGGTCCGCATAAGCATGGTGTGTACCGCCCGCAAGATTGACAGAGGCACCATCGCGCAGCGCTGCTCGGCATGCCATCACGGTGGCGCCTGCAGACCGACGGGACCGCTCCACCATCTGCGGTGACCAGGGAAAACCAATGGCCATCATCTCTTTTCGGGACAGATCACCTGTTGCAAGCCGCCTGATGTAATCGGGCGCATGGGCAATCGCCAGCGCCTGATCAGACAAGGGTTCAGGCTCCAGAAGCCTGATGCCGCTGTAGCCGACTGAGACCCGCTCCCGCAGCATCCGGTACTTCTCCATCGGAAACCGATGGCCCGCCGGTAGCGGCAAAACGAAGCGATCACTATAAAATGCATCCATTAGGTGACTATTCGAAAAGGAGAACTGCTATGGGACTTTATCCCACACCCGAAAATCTCAGCGAAGCGCAAAAACAAAACATCGACGCCATGATGAAGCTCTCGCAGAAAGCCTTTGAAGGCATTGAAAAAATGGTCGATCTGCAACTCAACGCGGCCCGGGCGTCACTGCAGGAGACCTCGGAAAAGTTCAAGGCCCTGATGAGCGTGAAAGACGCGGAAGATGTCGTCAATCTGAACAAGGATCTCGCTGCCCCCAATGCCGAACAGGCCCTGGCCTACTCGCGCACCATTTATGACATCGCTTCCCAGACCAGCAGCGAAGTCCAGCGGCTAATTGATGCCCAGATCGCTGATGCGAACAAAAAACTGGTGGACACTCTCGATGAGTTTTCGCGCAATGCGCCTGCAGGCTCTGAAAGCATCGTGGCCATGATGAAGTCTTCCCTGACTGCGGCAAACTCCGCCTATGAGACAGCCAACAAGGCTGCGCGTCAGGTCGTGGAGATGGCCGAGCGCAATATGCGTGCTGCCGCTGAAGCCAGCATCAACGCCACGAAGCGCTAGCGCATTGCCTGGCGCTCTTCGGAAATGTTTCCGCCGAGCGCCACTACCCCCTGGCGGAATTCAGAATAAGCCTGATCGAATCCCGCAGGGGGATCTGACGACCCTACCTGCCCCAGCGCCTTTAGGCCCAGCTCGACATGCCGCGGCACACCGGCCTCGCCGGCTGACGGCAGACTGTAGACCCTGAACTGCGGGTACTTATCTGTGATGGATTGCATTAACGGGGTGACAGTTGCCTCGAATAAATCCAGCACGATCATAGAACGATCAAACTCCGCCACAGCACGAAACAACGATTTGTAATGGGTCTCCAGGACCCACTCAATCATGGGCCAGGCCATCACAGGAAAGCCCGGCACAAAGTAGTGTTCGCGGATCGAAAATCCCGCGATCTTGTTATAGGGATTCGGAATGATCGCCGCACCTTGCGGAAATTCTCCCATGCGCAGACGGTCCTCCGTTGCCGGCTGGCCGGTATCTGCCGCACGCTGACGTATGAGGCGCTCGGCCTCAGGGTGAAGCACAAGCGGCAGCCCAAGCGCCTCTGCGGACGCCTGCCGTGTGTGGTCATCGGGAGTCGATCCAATACCCCCACAACTGAAGACAATATCGTCCGAGGCAAATGACTCGCGTAGGGCCCTGACACAACGTGCACGGTCATCGCCGAGATAAAAGACCCAAGACAAGGCGAGGCCCCGGGCCGCAAGAATCTCTTTCACTTTTTCAAAGTGCCGATCCTGACGCTTGCCCGAGAGAATCTCATCGCCAAAAATAAAGAGCCCAAACTGTCGCGTGGTCATCCTGAACTGACTCCTTTGCTCATTCCCAACACACTCTGGACCAGATTGCGCAGGCCGATCCATTGCTGGCTCCAGAAGCCACTACCGTAATCCACGCCCCGCGACTGATCCTCAATACCAGTCGCCTGAAGCGCTTGGTGTGCGGCAAACCGACGATCGCCTGACCAGTCGGCCGTACGAAACAGCATGTCCCAGACCGGAAAAAGCACCGCAAAATTCAAGCCGCGATGGTCGCCCTGGTGGCCCACGGTCACCCCATGGTGCAGGCGATGGAACGCTGGCGAGACCAGCAGCCGACCAATCGCCGCCGGGAACGGCAGCCCCAGATTGGCATGCTGCAGGCTCTGCCAGATCCGGGTGAAGACCACAATGCCCACAAACTGCGACGGTGCAACGCCGATCAGCAGGGCCACGAAGGCCAGGATGGCATCGCGAAGAAGATCATCAAGCAAATGATTACGATTGTCCGTCCAGAGTGTCATACGTCGCTGGGAGTGATGAATCGCATGCAGTGCCCACCACCAATCCCAACGATGCTGGGCGCGATGGATCCAATAATCCACAAAATCCAGGATCAGTACATATAGCAGCGCGGCCCAGATCGGTGAATAGGCCAGCCCCAGTGCAGCATCAAGTTCAAGTGTGGGCAGACCGCCATCGCGCATGATCTGCTTCAGGTCAAACACCAGGGGCTGCAGCACCGCAAATACGAGAATTGAAAATCCACCCAGCCGATGCAACAGGGTATAGGTCAGATCAATACTCAGGCGATCCCCCACGCCCCCCGGGCCACGCCGCTCGGCAGGAAAATATCGCTCCAGCGGCACGATCACCAGCGCGAGAAATGCCATCTCCAGCGCGCCAATCAGGAACCATTCGGTGAAATCAAAAGCATCTTCCATGTAGGCGAGCATGCCCAACCCGGAGAGCAGCGGCAGCACCAAGGACTCAAAAAGTACGGTGTGCATGGCGGCAAACCAGTGCATGAACTGATCGATCATGATGGACGACGTTCCCTGGTCAGCAGCGCACCGGGCAGCACTTCAAAGCAAAAGCCACGCGCCTTCAGGCCCGTGATCAAAGGGTCAAGCATCGGTGCATAGGCATCCCGTCGTGACCAGATGCCCAGATGCGCCAGCAAAATATCGCCACTACGAATTTCTTGAAGGGACTTATTCAAAAGCAGCTCATTGGGGTAGCGATCACTGGGCAGTTCATCGCCTAGAAACCCTGCAGGGCTCCAATGAGTATGCGCAAAGCCGCAGGATGATGCGGCCTTCAGCGCAGCGGATGTGGTATGACCACCGGGTGCCCGCCAGATTGGATCCAGATCGCGACCGGTGATCTGCGCAAACCGCTCACCCACACGGCGCAGTTCCTGGCAGAACTCGGCAGACGACAGTGAGAGGTTTCTGCCCGCCTGCTCGCCAAACTGTGGACGATAGCGGATCACGTCTTGGCGGCCCGCAAGCAGACGGCCGTGATGCCAGGTATGGCTGCCAAAGGCATGGCCTTCAGACACACGTGCTCGCCAATAGGAAGCCCAAGATTCATCAAGCACAAAATCACCGCGATATGTCTTCTCGTTGGCAAGAAAAAACGTGGCGCGCACATCATGCTTTTTTAAAATACCCGCGACCAACTCGGCGCTGTGCATACCACCAGTATCCAAAGTGAGATAAACAGGCTTGGTACACACACTGCCGGATGCGGCCGAGGCTGGCAGACACAACAGCCCGAGTAGTCCCAGGGCACTCGCCATGCCGGGCAGTCCTGCCGCAAACCGCAAAAAAAACCTAGAGAAGCCCCGCGCGATCATGAAGATAGACACCATGCGGCGAGCGGCCCACCGTAATGCGCTTGACCACCCGAGACTGATCAAGATCCACCAACGACACCGAACGATTCCAGCGCTGGGTAACCCAGAGCTGCTTGCCTGATTGATGCACATCCATGCAATCCGGGCCGCCTGGCACGGCAATTTCGGACTCAACTTTCAGGGTGCCCATATCGAGCTTGGACACAGTGTTGGCCATCCGATTGGAGACCCAGAGATGACGCTTATTGCCGTGATTACGAAAGGCATGGGCACCCTCCCCGGTCTTGACTGCAGCGACAAGACGCGGACCAGCAGCAGTGCCAAGCCGCGGCTCGATCACCTGCACGCTGTTTTCTCCCATGCAGCCCACAAACAGCAGTTTCGAGTCTGGCGATATGGCCACACCAGCGGGCAGTCGACCGACTTTGAAGCGCCACAGGACAACAAGTCTGCGCAGATCAATGGCCACCAATTCATCGGACTCCTGCAAGGTGCAAAACACCACCTGGCTGTCCTCGGTGAAGACCAGGTGGCTCGGTGTCTTGGTGAGAGCGAAACGCGCTACCCCCTTCAGCCTGAGCTGATCACCATGGCCCACCCGATGATAGACATCAACGTGATCGAGACGGTTGGCGCAAGTGACAAAAAACGATTGATCCGGCGAGAAACCCAGATGATAGGGGTCATCGACGCCCGGTATCGACATCAAGACCTTACCGGTGGCAGGATCCAGAAAGGTCAAGGAATCAGATACGGCATTGCCTACCACCACATGCTTGTTATCCGGCGTGGGATAGAGATGGTGGGGTTCCTTGCCAGTGGGCACCCGGCCAACCACCGCGTGGCTAACAGGATGAATGAGCGAGACATCGGCATCACGTGAGTTCAGCACGATGATCGGAAATTGCACGGCACCCGCCTGGCCATCAGCGGCAGGTGTACTCGCATTGGCCGATGCATGGGCCTGATCGCCTTTCGCAAGGCCCAATGCCATGAAGGCCGAAGGCGCGACTGCGGTGGCAGTCACAGATGATGCGGCTGCAAGTAGTTTGCGGCGCATTGGGAAGTTTTCCTTCATAGATTTGGATTATCCCCTTATTCCAGCAGGCCCGCCCAAGACTTCTGCAAACGTTTAACCGAGACCGGCATAGGGGTTTTCAATTCCTGCGCGAAGAGCGATACACGCAATTCCTCTAGCATCCAACGAAACTCGATCATCCGCTCAGGCCACGCGCCTCGTTGCTGGGCGGCCCACCGCCAGAATGGGGCCTCGACCTGGGCCAGCTCCTGCATCCACTTCTGGTCGCGGGCAGGATCGGCCCGGCACTTATCGACACGCGATGCGATTGCTTTCAAATAACGCGGCAGATGCGCCGCACGTTCGGGCGGCACCAGTGTGATGAAATCCTTAGGCAGCAGCCTGGCCAACTGCTGCTCCACGTCAGTGGCAGCAGCACGAAACAATTTCAAGCCAGGCAGTTTCTTTTGAAGCTGGGCGTACTCAATCAACACTGCCCCAAGCCAACGGAGCATTTCCTGTCCGATGAGCAGCACGCGTGAGCGGCCTTTGATGAGCCGCTCATCAAACTCGGCCTCTGATTGCGGCAAGCCCTCAGAGAGGAAAATGCGGCCAATCAGCGCCGTGCGCAGCTGTACCATCAATTGCTCATGACTGCCGAAGGGTGCGAATGCCAGTCCGACATCGCGTCGGCCATGGACCTCTTTTTCCAAGGATTTCAATGCGTCTTTGCAGCCCTGGGCGAAACGCTCGATCCACTGCTCGCGACTCGCCCTGCCCTGGGCTTTTTCTGCTTGCTCGGGCGACACACCCAACTCAGCCATCAGCGATTCTAGATCCCGACCTTCCGCAAGACGTCGGCCATGCGGATCCACGACACGGATATTCATACGGCAATGGACACTGATGCCATCGAGCTTGAAATCATCCCGCCGGGCAGCGATACCAGTCTGCTGTGAGATATCCTGAATCAATGCCGGAATCAATCCAATCGTGCCCGCTTTATCAGCCCAACGATCACAAAACGACTGGGCGTAGTCGGGCAGTGGCACGCAATGCCTGCGAATTTTCTGTGGCAGGCTCTTGAGTAAGGCCTGAATTTTTTCGCGCAGCATGCCCGGCACCAGCCACTCCATGGCCACTGGTTCGACCTCAAGCAGGGTCTCGGGCGTTGCGATCAGCGTGACACCATCTCGGGGATCGCCAGGCTCGAAGTGATACTCCAATGCGAATGAGCGAACCGTACCACCGCGGCCGTGGCGATGCAGCTTGGGAAACTGTTCGGTGGTGATGCCAGCAGCCTCATGACGCATGAGGTCCTCTTTTTTTAGGCACAAGATCTCAGGGTCTTGTCTTACTGCATGGCCATACCAGGCACCAAAACTCTGGGCGTCGACTACGTCCGCGGGAATCTGTTGGTCATAAAAAGCAAAGAGCAGTTCATCATCAACCAAAATATCAGGCCGACGTGCCTTGTGTTCCAGCGCCTCGATCTCTCGAATACGTTTCTGATTCACAGCAAAAAACCGATGCGTGCACTCCCAATCGCCTTCCACCAGCGCCTGTCGAATAAATATCTCGCGCGCCTCATCGCGTTGCACAGCCCCCAGCTGCGCCCAGGCCACTTTTCGACGTTGGTAGATTGTTAAACCATAAAGTGTCGCCCGCTCATAACCCACCACCCGCTCTGATCTTTTTTCCCAATGGGGTTCGGCATGGCTCTTTTTCAATACATGGCCAGCCATCTGCTCCACCCATTCGGGTTCGATTGCCGCTATCGTGCGTGCAAATAGCCGTGATGTCTCAACCTGCTCTGCCGCCATCAACCAGCGTGGCGGTTTTTTCGCCAGGCTGGAGCCAGGCCAAACCAGAAACTTCACATCATGGCAACCGAGCCAAATGGGCTCATCCGCAGCGCGGCATCCCACATTCGAGAGCAGCCCCGAGAGCACTGCGAGATGAATTGCAGCGTCCGACGCCGGCTGCTCGTTGGGCCGCCAATGCAGCTCCCGGATGAGTTCACCGAGTTGCTGGTGAACCTCCCGCCACTCTCGTGCCCGCAGTGGCGAGAGAAACTCACCGCGCAAAGCCTGGTCATGTTTTCGGTTGGATTCCTTGGCATCCAATAAAGCCTGCAGGTGGTGCCATAGACGCAGTAGCACCATGAACTCACTCTTCGGATCATGAAAGCGCGCATGCAGTCGATCAGCCACCTGGGCCTGATCCTGAGGCCGTTCGCGCGGATCCTGAACAGATAACGCCGATGCAATGACCAAGACTTCCTTCAGCGCGCCCATGCGCCGCGCCTCAATCAACATACGGCCGATGCGTGGATCCACTGGCAGCTTTGAGAGTGTCCAGCCGATCTCGGTGAGCTGGCCCTGTGCATCCAGCGCATTGAGCTCTCGCAGCACCACCAGCCCATCCGCGATAGCCTTTCCCGATGGTGGATCAATGAAGGGAAACTCGCGCACATCCGGCAGACCGAGCGCCTTCATCCGCAGCATCACCGCAGCCAGCGCGCTGCGGTGAATCTCCGGATCGGCAAACTGCGGCCGCTGGTTGAAATCCGATTCTTCAAACAGTCGAATGCAGACCCCCTCGGCCAGACGTCCACAGCGGCCCATACGCTGATTCGCCTGGGCCTGTGGAATGGGCTCGATCTGCAGCTGCTCCACCTTGGCCCGATAGCGATAACGCTTCACGCGGGCCAGGCCACTATCCACCACATAGCGAATGCCAGGCACAGTAAGCGATGTCTCGGCCACATTGGTGGCGAGCACCACGCGACGGCGGCCCGAACTTCGAAACACCCGCTCCTGATCGGCCTGCGAGAGCCGCGCATACAGCGGCAAGACCTCTGTGGCCTGCTTGCCTGAACGGGCCAGAAGACTCTCGGTCGGGCGGCCGCGCAACTCATCCGCCACCGCCTTGATCTCACGCTCGCCAGGCAGAAACACCAGAATATCGCCCGGGCCCTGTCCATTCCAATCACGCTCGCATTCCTCTATGCCTGACATCACCGTCTCGACAAGATCCTGATCGGTGGATTGGGCCGGACGCCATCGGATCTCGACAGGAAACATCCTGCCAGAGACCTCAATCACAGGCGCGGGCCGGCCCGGTGAACCGAAATGCGCAGCGAAACGCTCGGCATCAATCGTTGCGGAAGTGATGATGACGCGCAGATCAGGGCGTCTGGGCAGCAGATTTTTCAAATAACCGAGCAGAAAATCGATATTCAAGCTGCGCTCGTGGGCCTCATCGACAATCACGGTGTCGTAGGCAGACAGCATCGGATCGGCCTGGGTCTGGGCCAGCAGAATCCCATCGGTCATCAGCTTCACGGGAATGCCAGGCCTGGAACGGTCCTGAAAGCGGATCTGGTAGCCCACCTGTGCGGTCGGGCCATCCCCACACTCGGTTTTCAGTTCTTGGGCGATGCGCTTGGCCACGGTCACCGCCGCCAGGCGCCTGGGCTGCGTATGGGCAATGGTCTTGCCCCGGCCGCCACGGCCCATGGCCAGTGCGATCTTGGGCAGCTGCGTGGTCTTGCCTGAACCGGTCTCGCCGCAGACGATTACCACCTGGTGCTCGCGGATGGCCGCTGCAATGTCTTCCCGGTGTGCGCTGACAGGAAGGGATTGCGGGAACTCAATGTGCATCGGAAAAATTATAATCAGCCCATGAATGCCAACCCCAGCGCCATCAAGCCCAATCCCTTATCGGCGGGCAATCCGGCGGCCCCCTCCGTGGAGTCCGTAGATTTTGTCTCCTGGCTACGCTCGGTCGCGCCGTATATCCACGCGTTTCGCAACAAGACATTTGTGATCGGATTCCCCGGCGAGCTGGTGAAGGCCGACCGGCTGGAAACACTGGTCCACGATGTGGCGCTGCTAGCAGCAATGGGGATGCGCATCGTGCTTGTCCATGGCAGCCGGCCCCAAGTGCAGGAACAACTCACACTGCGCAACATCGAGAGCCGGTTCAGCAATGGGCTGCGCATCACAGACAAACCCTCGCTGGAATGTGCGAAGGAGGCCTCTGGAGAGCTGCGCCTGGACATCGAGGCCGCATTTTCCGCCGGACTGCCCAACACCCCAATGGGCAATGCACGTATTCGTGTGATCAGCGGAAACTTTGTGACCGCACGGCCCGTGGGGATCGTGGATGGCATTGATTTCGAACACACCGGCATTGTGCGCAAAGTTGAATCCGAGGCGATTCGTCATGCACTGAACAGTGGCGCATTGGTGCTGCTCTCGCCTCTGGGCTTTTCACCTACCGGCGAGGCATTCAACCTCTCTATGGAGGATGTTGCCGCCAGTGTGGCCGTCGGCCTGGACGCTGACAAGCTGATTTTTATGGCCGAGCAAGAGGGTGTGCCGGCACAGCACGGGGAGCGTCTCGCCGAAATTTCTGAAGAGGATGCGGAACAACTGCTGGCCCGCGGCACCCTGCATTCCGATGCGGCCTTCACGCTTGAACATGCACTACGTGCCTGCCGGGGTGGCGTTGAGCGCGCACATATCATTCCCTTTCATCACGATGGTGCGCTGATACTGGAGCTCTTCACCCACGACGGCATCGGCACCATGATTGTGGAAGAGACCCTCGAGGCGCTGCGGCCTGCCACGATTGATGATGTCGCCGCCATCGTTTCTCTGATCGAACCGCTGGAAGCCGATGGTACTTTTGTGCGACGTGGACGTGCCAAGATAGAGCGTGACATTGATCGCTTCACCGTGATTGAGCACGATGGTGTGATCTTTGGCTGCGCGGCCCTGTATCTGTTTCCCAAATCCACCATGGCAGAGCTCGCCTGCCTGATGGTTCAGCCCGAGACGCAAGGCCAGGGCGATGGCGAACGTCTGTTAAAAAGCATTGAACAGCAGGCCCGGCAGGCCGGTGTAAGACAACTCTTCGTGCTCACCACGCGCACCGCGCACTGGTTTCTGAAACGGGGTTTCATGATCGGCAACGTGGAGCAGCTGCCCAAGCTGCGCAAAGAGGCCTATGACTGGGCCCGTAAATCCCAGGTGCTGATCAAATCGCTCTAGCGCTTGTACTGCTGTAATCCAACAGCAGGGCGCCTAGGAGGGATCCAGCAAGCGCGAGAACGGCCCGCCACCCAACTCGCTGAATTCCGCCAAAATCATCGGTGTCTGATCCGGTGATTCGTGCAGCCGATCCATCACCTGATCGGAGGCCTGGATCAGGCCATCGATGTAATTGGCCGCCTTACAATCACGGTGCGCAAATTGCATATGCCATTCATGGAAAAGCCGTACGGGAATCGAGGTATCGGCCAACACCTGAATATCGTGGTGACGCGGATCTTTACGAATGGAATTCCATATACGTTGCAGCGGCAGATTGGGCCCCTCGATCCACTGGAAAAACATCCCACGGTCAAAAACCAAGATCCCTGTTACCCCCTCAGCGCGGTTACGTGCCCGAGACCCGGCCAGCAGATAAAGCAAATCCAATTCGGTAAAGCCAACCGAGGCCTTGCTGTGATAAACGATTGTGGACAGGGGGGTCACACCAACTCCAATTCAGACTTTCTGTTGATCAAGCGTAAGTCTGATGTCGTGGAAAAGCAATCGAAGTACGTGGAATGTTGACCAAAGTCAGTTGGTGACGCCACGCAAGACCGGCCACCACCGGCCAGCGTGATGCGCGATGCCACAGAGATGGTCTGGGACAAACCCACCGTCATTCAACCAAAATATTGTGCTGGGTTTAGACAAGGAATTGTCCAAGTCAACAAGTGCGAACGCGTTTTTATGCAGTGTGCCCGCCGAAGATTCCGACTGCCCATCTCCAATGAATCGCAATGCTAACCGCTCTGGAAGCATTGGCACATGAAAACGCAGCCCATCGCTATCTTGATCAAGACAAACGGCTGGAGAAAGCCGACCAAACACACGATGCAAGGCCTCACGGTCGACATTTGGCCAGCGCCAATGCAAGAGGCGCGCGTCGCATTCCTCCAACACGGCGCCCTCGGCGACGATGGTCTGTATTGGACCGAAGATGCGGGGCGACACCCGGACATCAGCATATCGATCGCCTCCAATATCCCCAAGACTCAGCGCACGCCCTTCCAACTGGTGAATGATCCATCGACGCGCTGATGGCGCTGCCGGGTGGCCCCGGATCGACTCCAACACAGCCATCATCAGCAGCGTGGGGACTTCTTCAGACGCAGAGGTTGTTGACAGCGATGGGCCGAACGTTGGCTCCCTGAATGCCTCTTTTTGCTCAAGCGATGCGCGGGCCTCCTGAAGAAGGGCCTGTACACCCAACAAAATCTCATCGATGCTTTGCTCGGTCTCAGAGGCCACCGGCAGTTCCTTCCTTAATCCACTTTGTCCGCGTGCAGCGATGAGAGTGCATCGCTAACCTTGTGCAGCTGCCGGGCAATATCCGTCAAAGGTTCAGCAATCGGCCGAGCCTGTGGATCAAGCAGCACATTGGCCATCGCATGCTCGAGCTGAGCGACACCCACCGCCACCTCGCGGACCTCTGGCGATCTTGTGACCACTTCAGACTGACCGGGCACAACGAGCGACGCAATCCAGGCCAACACCACAGCGATCACGGCCAGGGTTTGAAGAAGGTGGTCAACCCCAATGCCATGTAACCGCCAGTCATCCGCACGCGAAGAAGAAATCAGACCACCATCATGCAAAAATCTCACGGCAGCGCGCCACACATCGATACCCCCTTGCAACGGATGACCTTCGGGGGCAGTCAGACCCAATGACATCACCTGCCACCCTGCGGCCAAGGGGGTAACAGAGGCAAGTCCAAGCACAACAGCCAATGAAAGGAATACTTTTACTTTGCTCATAAACGATCTAAAAAGTCAGAAATTTGTGCTGCGCTCAGCACATGATCAGGAATCTGAGTCTCAAAAAAATCAGCACGATCTGCCGCAAGACCACACTGCAACACACCTCGGCGGCCAATCACCACGGCAAAGGCCGGGGCAGGCTGCAATGGCGGATCAGACACAAGCTCGCCGGCCGACTGAGACGTACCGATCACACACTCTGGTTCAACCACTAATGTCGGCAAGCCTTCTAGGCTAGCAAGCATGACCCGGGAGCCGAGCGCTGTCAGGTCGGCGCACGGCAAGATCTGCACGATCTGTTGGCTATCGATGGCATAACGGCGACCTGCGCGCGCCCAACAGAGGGTCAGCGGTGCTATGAGAGTTTCTCCTCAAGGAGACGCTTCAATGCGCCGCCAGGTGTCCGCTGAAAATATTCTCGCCGTTCGACCTGATGACCCTGCAACAGACTCACCACCCAAGGCCATCGGTCTTCAATAAAGAAAATGCCGCCCGTGGAGGCTCTCGACACCACGGCTGAAAACTCTTTCGCAGCCCGATCCGAATTCAGTACCCATTCATCTGGCGTGATCCAGTCCACCCGCGGAACCACGATGATCTGAGTCTCGTTGTAGCGCACGAGTTTCCGAAGCTTTTGCAGATCCCGGTTGGCGATTGCCAGACAGCCATCAGAGGCCTGTGGCGGTCGGACATGAAGATTGGCAGGCACACCATGTATCCAGATACCACTTCCGGTGCGGCCAGTGTGGCTGTCATAGGCGTTGGGGTAATCAAGCGTCATGGCGAACTTACCCAGGAAACCATCTTTGCGGGGATCACGGATTTCAAACTGCACGCGATAGACACCAAGCGGGGTCTTCTGATCGCCCTCTTTGGCTTTGTCCGCACCGAGCAGGCCGATTGAGGTGTATATCTCATCCACCAACACTGGTTTGCCTTGACGGCTAACAAAAACATAAATCCGGGAACGGCTAGCATCCGCCAGCAGTACAGGCACCTTTTTATCAGCCGACTTCGGCATCACCACCAAGTTGCGAGGAAGGCGTCCAGAGGGCGCCACTTCCAGCCGAACACGGGCCTCCTCCAACAAATCACGATCCTCTCCATTGAGCTTCACAGGTTTGCCTGCGAGCGCAATCAGGGACTGTGCATGCAGCCAATGGGCCAGCCGCGAATTGGGTTCACTCTTCAAGGCAGTCGTAGCAATTGACGATGAATTTCCAAGGTGTCCCGAGAGCAGGGCCTCGGTTGCCCTGCGCAGTTCGGTATCCGCCGCAAAGGACAGGATCGGTGCGGACAGCACCACGAAGAGCAGGCTACGGACCAGCGTCCGCAGCGCCATCAGCGTCCCTCCTCGCGCAGAATTTTCCATCCATCGCTTTCCTTGACCCATAACGTCGTTTTCACAGAGTTCAACTTGGTGCCGCCTGCCTCGTAGCGCTGACGAAAAGTGACTTCCGCCCGATCCGGCGATTGCAGCTTGATACGAATTTCACTGACCTTCACCGAAATCGGGTCGGGCCGGGTGACACGCGGTTTACGGTAGGCCGCCCAGGCCTCGCGAGAGGGAAACTGCTGGGGCTGGAACTTCTCAGAGTAGACAGCCAGATAGCGTTTGAAATCCTTTTCAGACCATGCATCGGCCCAACCCCGTAGCGCAGCAGACAGCGCGGCCTCGTCAGAGGTTCCCTCCGATTTTGCCGCGGCCACTTTCGCGGATGTCTCTGGCGTCGCCGAAGGCACAGCCGCTCCCTTGGCCGAGGACTTCAATGCCTTATCAGCAGCGGCATTCGCTCGGCCCTCTGGGGAACCATTGACCGCCGGTGACCTCGGAGGCGCAATCTCTACAGATGCTCCAGGGCGCGGCTCGACTTGGGCGACCACCACAGGAGGCTCTTTCAATGAAGCACCGCTTTTGAGCGCGACCTGAGCACTGGGTGGTTTTCGATTCATCGCCTTGGCATACGAGATGGCAGCCTGTTGGCTCAGGATCTCGCGAAGATTCTGGAATGCCAGGCCAGACTCGCGATTCCTGCTGAGCGCCTCCTCTAAGACCTCACGGGCCTGATCAAGCTTGCCCTGTTGGGCCAAGGCCAAGGCATAGTCATTGGCCAATTCAATGTCATCGGGCCGCTTCTTCACCCAAGGTTCAACCAACTTCACCGCGCGCTGAGGATCTTTTTCCTTCAAGGCCTCTGCAGCACGCAGACGGTCCCGCTGCATTTCCGCTGGCGCATCGGCGGCAAAAGAAAGGGTCGCGAGACCCATGAGAAGCGATGCCACGACCACTTGGCTAAACCGGCAATTTTTCATGGCCGCTAGTTTACTAGGCGTTCGGCGATTATTTTCAGACCCTGGGGGGTCTGCCGCCAGACGATCTCCTTACGATCATCGCTTTGATAGTTGTCCGAACGGTAGACCTGACGAAACCGCACGGTAACCTCACCGGGACCGGTCTCTCGGTACTGGAGCTCCGATATGTCGACCTCGACAAAAGTGGCCTGCATCATGCGCTGGCGACGAATCCCCAGATGCCGATCCAAGCCAGCAAAACCGGGGTCGTAGAGCGCCGAATAAGCCTCGGCCTGTCGACTTCGCCACAACCTATTCCATTCAAGCATGGCAGACTCGGCCCGATTGCGTAGTGAAGGGGCGGAGGCCGCGACAGGGCCGGTCGCAGGTGGGGTGGTCTGAGCTGCCGGCCCGGCCGCAGGTGGGACCGGGGCCGAGGAGGAATCCGTGCTCTCCGGCCCCTTGACCAAGATCGGAGAGGACATCGAGGGATCAGGCTCTCGGTCCATGCGGCCAATCGCGATCCAGGCCAGAATGCCCAGCCCCAACAAACCCACCAATGGAGGCAACCATCGTCGATACGGAAGGGGGTCACCGAGATCAGTGGATGGCAACAGCGCGGGCGGCGACGCCTCGAGGCTGGCCAGTTTTGGATTTGATCGGCTCTGATCGATCCAATCCTCGTCTCGCCAGGCAGCGGCCACCTGTTCCTCAAGACCAAATTCCCTCGCCACCATGGCCACCGCCTTGCGGCAATAGACCAGCGAGTGAAAGGAGCGGCCAGACCCGGCCTCGATATCCACAAGGTGATTACGCGCGACACCAGTCTTTCTGGCCAGGCTATCCAATTCCATGCCCCGCGCCAGACGCGCTGCGTACAACATTTGGGGGATGGTTTTTTCCTCAGGCATCGGCACCACGCTTTAACCACACGGCCCTGCCGCCGCTCTGTTTGTCAATCTCTGCCAAGATGGTCTGGTGGGCCTGCAGTTCCTCAGGGCTTGCCCGGCGCACGATGAGCTGCGTGAGATCGATGCCATCTGCTGAGTCCGTTAAGGCAACCTCTTCTTCGCTGGAGATGGCCAGGGACTCCTGGCCCCGAGTCATCGAGAGATACACATCGGCCAGGAGTCGGGCATCCAACAGCGCACCGTGCAGCACACGGTGATCATTGGCAATCGCATAACGCTGGCATAGCGCATCAAGCGAGTTACGCTGGCCGGGGTGCAAATCGCGGGCGCGGCCCAACGAGTCGGTGATCCGATCGCAATAACTGGCAAACGGCTTTAAACCGATGCGCCGCAACTCTTCGTCAAGAAAACCCCGATCAAAATCAGCGTTGTGAATCACCACCTCTGCCCCCTGAATAAACTCCAAAAGGCCATCAACAATATCGGCAAACAACGGCTTGTCCCGGAGCTGATCCCAGCTCATGCCATGGACCTGCCGGGCGCCTTCATCGACCTCTCGCTGGGGATTCAGATAGACGTGAAAGTGGCGATCCGTGATGCGGCGATCAACGCACTCAACGCAGCCGATCTCAATCAGCCGGTGACCCTCTTCCACACGAAGACCGGTGGTTTCTGTATCAAGCATGACCCAGCGCATGCCGACCTCCCCGTTTGAATCGATCAAAGAACAATATCACCGAAGGCAGCACAAACAAGGTCAATAGCGTCCCCACGGTCATGCCACCCACAATCACCCAGCCAATCTGGGCCCGGCTCTCCGCCCCAGCGCCGCGGGCCAAGGCCAGTGGCACCGCACCCAGCACCATCGCTCCCGTGGTCATGAGAATGGGCCGTAGCCGAAGCACCGATGCCTGGATGACTGCCTCTTGCAGCACGGCCCCCTTTTCCCGGAGCTGATTGGTGAACTCCACAATGAGAATACCGTGCTTGGTGATCAGGCCCACCAGGGTAATCAATCCAATCTGACTGTAGACATTGAGCGTGCCCCCAGTCGCCTGCAATGCCAGCAGCGCTCCCAGCATCGAGAGCGGTACGCTGAGCATGATCATGATCGGATCTTTGAAGGATTCGAACTGCGCCGCAAGCACCAAGTAAATGAACAGCAGCGCCAGCACGAAGGTCACACCCAGGCTGCCCGAGGCCCGAACAAACTCACGCATGGAACCCGAGAGGTCTGTGGCGTAGCCTGCGGTCAGATGCCTTCCGGCCGACTCCTCGAGAAAGGCCAAGGCCTCACCCTGCGTATAGCCGGGTGCAAGATTGGCACTGATAGTGACTGAGCGCCGCTGCCCGAAATGATTGAGCTGCCGGGGGCCAATCGTCTCCCGCACGCTGACAAATGCCGAAAGCGGCACCATCTGATTGGCCTGATTACGGATGAAAATTTTATTGATGTCATCCGGCGTATTGCGGGCGGTCGCCTCGAGTTGCACGATGACATCGTATTGGTCGCCACCGCGCTTAAACCGCGTGACCTGTCGGCCCCCCATCATCGTCTCAATCGCGCGGCCAATCGACTCCACCGAGACGCCCATATCGGCGGCACGCTCACGATTCACCGTGATGTTCAACTCCGGCTTGTTTAGGCGAAGATCTGTATCAACGCCGAGAAAATTCGGATTCTTGGCAGCATCCGCCACAATGCGGCCAACCGTTTTGGCCATCAATTCATAGGAATCAGATGACGTGACCACAAACCCAACAGGCCGCTCACGAATGGACTGACCCAAGGAAGGCGGTGCGTTGGGGAAGGCCAACACACCGGGAATTGCCGCCACCTTGGGCTGGATCTCGCGAATCATTTCCATGGTTTTACGATCGCGCTCAGACCAGTCCGTAGTGCGCAAAAAGGCAACCGCCTGGTCCACCGTAGGATTACCTGAAACCACAAAAATACGGTCCACCTCGGGCACGGTCTTGGCAATCGATTCAATCCGACGCGCGTAGTTTTCGGTGTATTCCAGCGACGCACCATCAGGCCCACTGATCGCGGTAAAGATCACGCCCCGGTCCTCGATAGGCGAGAGCTCCTGCTTCATGAGCTTAAACAACACGCCACAGCCCAACGCCACGGCCACGAAAACGAGCGCAATGAGCCTGCCCCGGGTCAATGTCCATTGCAGGCTTACGCGATAGCCCTTGGTCAGCCGATCTAGAAATCCTTCGATCAGGTGATAAATGCGGCCATGCTTTTCCTCGTGGCGCAATAGTCGCGAACACATCATGGGTGAAAGCGTGAGCGCGACAAAGCCCGACACAATGACAGCGCCAGCAAGTGTCAAGGCAAATTCAATAAATAGCCGCCCAATTCTTCCCGTTGTGAACGCCACCGGGGCATACACGGCCGCCAATGTAAGTGTCATGGCCACCACTGCAAAGCCGATTTCACGCGCCCCCTGAAAGGCTGCGGCAATCGGGGCCATCCCCTCTTCAATGTGACGAAAGATATTCTCTAGCACCACAATGGCATCGTCGACCACTAGGCCAATCGCAAGCACCAGGGCCAGCAGGGTCAGGGTATTAATCGAGAAGCCGGCCACCAACATCAGCGTGAAGGTACCAATCAGCGAGACAGGAATCGTGACCAGGGGAATGATCGACGCCCGAACCGAATGAAGAAAAAAGAAAATCACCACGGCCACCAGCACGATAGCCTCCAGGATTGTGGTGAAGACCGCTGATATTGAGCGATCAATGAATACCGTTGAGTCATAACTGATACCGACCTGCACCCCCTCGGAGGCCAGCTCCTCGTTGAGCACCGGCACCATTGCACGGACCGCCTGGGCCAGGGTGAGCGGATTGGCCGTGGCCTGCCGAATCACCCCAATGGAGACCGCGCTCTCGCCGTTGAATCGCACACTACTGCGGACACTGGCCGCATCAACATCAACCCGGCCGATATCGCGAATGCGCACCGGGTAGCCCTTGGACTGCTTGACAATAATCGCGCCGAATTCCTCCGGCCGATTCAGATCGGTGCGCGCGGTCACAGTAAATTCGCGCTGCTGGCTCTCCACCCTGCCCGCGGGTAGCTCGATATTTTGCTGGCCGATAGCCGCCTCGACATCGGCAGGTGTCAGGCCGTAGGCCGCAAGCCTATCCCGATCGATCCACACGCGCATGGCGTACTTCCGTTCCCCATTGATCCGGACATCGGCCGCACCCGGCAGCACTTGCAGCCTGGGCTTGACAATACGATTGGCGATGTCACTCACATCAAGTGCTGAACGGGTTGCGCTGGAAAACGACAACCAGATGATCGGATTGGCATCAGCCTCGACCTTTGCGATCACCGGCTCATCAACGGTTTTCGGAAGCTTCGCCCGCACACGGGAGACACGATCCCGGACATCGGCCGCAGCCGAATCCGCATCTTTTTCCAGACGGAATGTCACCGTGATCTGCGACTGCTCGGCGCGCGATATCGATGTGATGACATCGACCGCATCAATGCCTGCAATCGAGTCCTCCAGCGGCTTGGTGACTTGTGTCTCAATGACCTCGGCCGATGCGCCCAGGTAGCGGGTCTCCACCGTCACCACGGGCGTATCGATACGCGGATATTCGCGCACCGAGAGGCGCGTGAAGGACACCGCTCCCACCAGCACGATGATCAGTGACAGTACCGTCGCAAAGACAGGACGACGGATACAGAATTCAGAAATCAGCATGGCGTGATGACTGGCCTAAGCATGGATGCCTGACGTTAACCGCCCTTGGCCGCAGGCATCTGATCCGATGGCTTGCTACCTGCGGGCTCGGCAATCTTGACCGGAATCTGATCGCCTCGAATCTTGATCTGGCCCGCGGTCACCACCACATCCGCTGCTGACAGGCCCTGCGTGATTTCCACCACCGCCCGATTGGCACGCATGGCCCGCAGGCCAGTGGTGACCGGTGCGATCACCGCCTTGCCATCGACGATCTTGAATACCATCAGCCGATTCTGGGCCGTGACAAGCGCCTCTTCGGGCACCACCAACGCAGCCGCGCGTGTCTCCAATACGAGCCGCACGCGAACAAACATACCAGGCTTGAGCCTGCGGGAGGCATCCTTTAGCTCTGCCCGAATCAACAGCGAACGGCCTGATGCATCCACGGCGGCATCAACTGCGGCCACGCGGGCTGGAAAAATGACACCCGGAAAGACATCGGACTCCAGATTCACCGTTTGGCCGGACCTCAGCCTGCCTGAAAATTGCTCAGGCACACGGAAGTCGGCCTTCATGGCGCTCACATCTTCCAGGTTGACCAGCTCGACGCCTTCTTTTACGTAGTCGCCCACACTGATCTGGCGAATGCCAATCTGTCCGGAAAAGGGTGCGCGCAGGGTCATCTTGTCCAAATTGGCCTGGGCCAGGGCCAGCTTGGCCCGAGCAATCTCTTCCGACGCTTTGGCGTCATCAAGTGCCGCAGCAGAAAGGAATTGCTTTTGAAAGAGTTCCTCGGTGCGTTTTAATTTGGCGACTGCAAGGTCGCGCTCGGCCCGCGCCTGGTGAAACTGGGCCTGCTGGATCGAAGCATCAAAGGCAATCAACACATCACCCTTACCAACATGGCTGCCATCCGCAAAGCGGATGCTTGAGATCCTGCCCGGAATTTCTGATTTGAGCACCACCGATTCAGCCGAACGCAGGGATCCAACAGCCGTGATGGCATCCTGTAATTCCATGACGCTCACTTTTTCGGCCTCGACCACCACGGGGCCGCCCGCGGGCTTCGGCACCGGATTCTGGGAATTCAGACGAAGGCCAACAAAACTTGCGGCTGCTAGGCCTGCAATAACAATCACCACTATTGTGAGTCGGCGCATACGCTTGATGTCTGAGTCAGGTTGTGAGGGGTTCTAACTTCCAGATAGAGTAATGGATTCCACGCCGCGATTCGCAAGGTTATCGGCACGCTCATTGCCCGCATGGCCCTGATGGCCACGGACCCACTCCCAACTCACGGCATGCCGGACCAGCTCCAGATCAAGGGCCTCCCAGAGATCACGGTTGGCCACAGGCTTGCCTGCAGCCGTCTTCCAATGCTTGCGCTTCCATCCTGAAAGCCACTCCTCGACCCCCTTTTGAACATACTGGGAATCGGTCACGATCCTGACCCGGCAAGGCCGCCTCAGGCAACGCAGGGCCTCAATCACTGCAGTGAGCTCCATACGGTTGTTGGTGGTCTCCGGCGCACCGCCGAAAATCTCTTTCACGGCATCACCGTATTCCAGCACCGCGCCCCAGCCCCCGGGGCCGGGGTTACCTTTGCAGGCGCCGTCAGTGTGAATCACGACCTGCATCAACGCAGCGTGATGTGTCGCATCCGTGCCCATCTTTAGTCCTTTTCCGTGGCTGCCCAGCCGGTTGAATGATGCGGTACCGAAGAGGCAGCAGCGGCCTTGCGGCCTGCAAGCTGTCGACGCTCGCGCCAACGCGGGCCGATCAGCTGCAGATGGTGCACACGTTTAACCGCCATCAGAAAATAAACGCCGCCAGCCATAGGCCACCAACGTCGTCCCGCCGGATCCATCCACTGCATGCGGCGCAGCCAGGACTCTGAGTCAAATGGCGGCACATACCCACCATAGGCGCTCGCACCGCCTGCCCCGAGATCGAAATTCAAGAGCTTTAGCCAATCCTTAAGCCGGGGCAGGGAAATCCAGGCATGTCCCGAAGGTGGGAAACGATTCACCGAACGGGAGCTTTTTCTTGCGGCCCATAGACTGTAGGGGTTGAAACCGGTAATCACGATCCTGCCTTCGGGAATGAGCACACGCTGGGCCTCGCGCAGGAGATGATGGGCATCCTGAGCCACTTCCAGCGTATGGGGAAGCACCAACAAATCCAGACTTTCAGTAAGAAACGGCAGCTCATGAGCCGAGCCGGCCACAGCGCAGATGGTGCCTGCATCATCGGACGCCATGGCATGAAGGGGGGCTCCAGGTGCTGGCCAGACCATTCTGGCCCGACATGACATACGATTGGTCCTCAGCGCATCCAGCGGCATGGGACCAATCTGCAGGGCGTTGTAGCCAAACACATCCTGCAGGGTTGCATCCAGCCAGTCTTGCTCTTCCTGAAGCAGCCGCTGCCCCAGGGGCGTGCGGCTCCATGGCCCCCAGTCTTGAAAGGGATTAATCAATGATTCAGGCGATTCCAGCATTTGACGACAACTATATCTGGGCCATCGCCGGGAACAAGTCCGGGCCTGTGGCCGTGGTCGATCCGGGCGACCCCCAGCCCGTGCTTGAATTCCTGGAAACACAGGGCCTCACGCTTGGCGCCATGCTGATTACCCACCATCATGGGGACCATACCGGCGGCATCAAACGACTGCAGTCGGAAGCACCACGCGGCCGGGGACTTTCCTCGATACCCGTGTTTGGGCCAGCGCAAGAGGACATTGCGGGTGTTACGCACCCCCTGCGTGAGGGGAATGTTGTCGAACTTGCAGAAATGCAACTCTCCGTACGTGCGATTGAGGTGCCGGGCCACACCCGCGGACACATTGCCTACTTTGGCAGATGCACCGACCAAGAGCACGTGCTCTTTTGCGGCGACACATTATTTGCGGGGGGATGCGGTCGACTCTTTGAGGGCAGTGCGGAGCAAATGTGGTCATCGCTGCAAAAGCTGGCCGCACTACCAGCGGATACCGCTGTGTACTGCACCCACGAATACACCCTATCGAACTTCATCTTCGCACGGCACACGCGGCCCGATCATGCACAAATCCAAAAACGTTATGCAGAGGTAGCAGCCCTTCGGCAAGCAAAGCGCATCACCCTGCCAAGCAGTATTGGCCTTGAGTTGCAGACCAATCCTTTTCTGCTCTGCGCCGATGCCACCGCCTTTGCGGACATGCGCAGGCAAAAAGATCAGTTTCGCGGATAATCCAGACCGATGCGCCACATTTTTCTTCCCGCAATCGCCGTGCTCATGACAGGCTGTGCAACGACCGGCCCGACCAACCGAGTAGCAGAAGCCTTCCGCACCACTGTCCTCAGCGCTCCAAGCGCCCCAAATGCTGCGCCGACTCGGTCCGCGACAGCAAACGACACCAAACCATTACCGTCTGTGCAGCCCAGCCTGCGGCGACCTGCAATCGACAACGAAGCCACAGTCCCGATCCTGCAGACACCGAGATTCGATAACCTCGTCGACCGCATCACCGCCGGTTTCTCCATGCCGGAATTGGATCTGCCGCTGGTGGCCCAGCACGAGCGCTGGATCACGCGCAATCCTGAATACTTGAAGCGCGTTCTTGAGCGGGGTGGCAAGTACCTGCATCACATTGTTGAAGAGCTTGAGGCACGCAATATGCCCACAGAACTTGCCCTGCTCCCGATCGTGGAAAGCGCCTTCAATCCCCAGGCCCTGTCCAAAGCCAAAGCGGCCGGACTCTGGCAATTTATTCCCTCCACAGGACGGCTCTATGAGCTTGAGCAGAACTGGTGGATGGATGAGCGACGTGATGTGATTGAATCCACACGGGCTGCATTGGATTATCTGCAGCGACTCTATGAGCTGCAGGACAGGGACTGGTTCCTCGCACTGGCCAGCTACAACTGGGGAGAAGGCGCTGTCATGCGCGCCCGAAAACGCAACGAGGCAGCAAAAAAATCGACCGACTATGCCAGCCTCAAAATGCCCAAGGAAACGCAGAACTACGTTCCCCGGCTGATCGCACTCAGAAATGTTCTGAGCCGATCAAGCGAATTGGGTCTCTCGTTGCCGAGCATCCCGAACAAACCATTTTTCGTGGTGATCGACAAGGAGCAGTCCATCGACCGGTCACTTGCAGCGAAATTCGCCGGCATGTCGGTGGCTGAGTTCACCGAATTGAATCCCTCGCTGCATCGGCCCGTGATTGCGGTAAGCCGCAGCAACCGAATCATTCTCCCGGCTGATCGAGCAGCGGGCTTTCAACAAGCGCTACAGGATCACTTGGCACGAGGTGAACCGCTCGTGACCTGGAAGCCCTACACCCTCAAGCAGGGCGAGACACTGGCCATGCTTGCCAAGCGCTCAGGCGTCTCTGCGCAGGAGCTCATCGGGGCCAACAGCCTGAAACGCAACGCACAGCTACTTGCCGGGACCACACTGCTTGCACCGATTGCGGCACAGAGCGACGAGCCTTCGATTGAAACCACACTGGCAAAATTCTCGGGCTCCAAACTGGTCGAAAAGGAGACTGTCAACGCTGTCTACCATCGCGTCACCAAGAAAGATACGCTGGCCAAGATTGCCAAGCGCTATGGGGTAAGCAGCACCAGTCTTCGGGAGACCAACAAGCTGGAGGGTGAGCCCGCTGTCGGCCAGCGCTTACTGATTCGTCACGCCAAAACACAGACCGTGGTCACCGATGAACAAGGCCGACGCACCATCATCGCCGCCGCAGAGGCACAGACCCTAGCGCCTTCTGCAGCGCCAAAACGTGCTCCGCAAAAGACGGCTTCGCCGAAACAAACGTCCACGAAGACCAAATCGGAAAAGGCAAAACAGAACCAGCCTGCCAGAGCTGCACAAAACAAAAGCCCGGCGAAATCGCCGGGCCCAGAAAAAGCAAAACCTAAATCCTGATCAGGCTGTCACGGGCCTGGGACTAGCCATGCGCAGCTTTCGTGAGAATTCCACCAGGGCGGCAATGCCCGATGCCTCGGCCTTATTACACCAGGATTGCAAGCTGCTTACGGCCTGATCCACCGAAGTGTGACGCCGACTCCACATGGCCTCGAACTCCTTGCGCAGTTCCATCCATTTTTCCACCACACCCGGCTGCGATCCGGATTGGCGAGAATCTTTCTTGAATGACTTGGAGAGCAGTGCCATCAGCTGATACTTGTGCGAGATGACCGCCTCGATGGTCGCGGCATCGATCTGATTGCGTGATGGATCAAGGAACATCTCGGCAGGCAAGGCCCGCGGCTTGGCAAGCCCCACCATTGCCAACAGACGGATATACATCCAACCAATATCAAACTCATACCACTTGGACGAGAGCTTGGGGGAGGTGGCAAAAGTGTGGTGGTTGTTGTGTAGCTCCTCACCACCAATCAGGATGCCCCAGGGAAGGATATTGGTGCTCGTATCTGGGCTCTTGAAGTTCCGATAACCCCAGAAATGGCCGATGCCGTTGATCACACCAGCAGCAAAAAACGGAATCCACGCCATCTGTACAGCCCAGACGGCAGCGCCGACAACACCGAAGAGCAGCACATCGGCCACCAGCAGGATCGAGACGCCAAGTCGGCTGTAACGCGAATACACATTGCGCTCCACCCAGTCATCGGGTGTGCCGTGGCCATAGCGCTCGACCAGTTCACGATCGGCGGCCGCCTCACGATAGAGCTCTGCGCCCTCCCAGAGGACTTTATCGATCCCCTTGGTCTGGGGGCTGTGGGGGTCTTCCTCGGTTTCGCATTTCGCGTGGTGTTTGCGATGAATCGCTGCCCACTCCTTGGTGACCATGCCAGTGGCCAGCCAGAGCCACAGACGCAGCGGATGCGACACAATCGGATGCAACTCCAGCGCCCGATGGGCCTGGCAGCGGTGCAGATACACCGTGACCCCAATAATGGTCAGATGGGTCGTGATCAGCGTGAACAAGATGATGGCGCCCGCGCCCCAGCCGGTGATTCCATAACGAACGAAATCCCAGAGGCCCATGGCCAATGACATCGCGACAGGTGAAAGCATCGATTCCAAACAAACCTCCCTTATTGCCCGCAGCGCGAGCATGTTACGAAAAAAGCCTAGGTATTATCCCACCCCCTCTGATGCTTGACCAGCCCTGACCAAACAGGCGGCATAAAAGCCATCGGTCTGGCTGCGATGGGGCCAGAGCAGCAGGTCCCCTTCTGGCGTGAGCGCCTGCCAGGACCCGGGCAGCGCAATGCGCTGGGTGGTCAGCACCGACTGCACTGAGACTCGCACAAATTCGGGACGCGCCCGTAAAAAACCCTCAATGACCTCTTGGTTTTCTTTGGCCAACAGGCTGCAGGTACCGTAGACAAGCCGGCCACCAGGCTTGACCAGGCCGGAGGCTGCCAGAAGGATCTGGAATTGCTGCTGCTGAAGTTCGTGGATCTTTTCAATCGACATGCGCCATTTCAGGTCAGGATTGCGGCGCAGCGTGCCAAGGCCACTGCAGGGCGCATCCACCAAAACCGCATCAGCCTTGCCCGCCAGACGCTTCACGCGGTCGTCCTTAAATCCCGAGATTGCGCAGGGCCAGACATTCGACAACCCGCTGCGCACCAGTCGCGGTTTAAAACGTGACAGCCGTGCAGCAGAGGTGTCCAGCGCGTAGAGTCGGCCCGTGTTGTTCATCGCAGCGCCTAGCGCCAAGGTCTTGCCACCAGCCCCGGCACAGAAATCCACAATAAATTCACCGCGCTTGGCACACACCAGTGCCGCAAGCAATTGACTACCAAGATCCTGGACCTCAATTAGACCCGACTGAAACGCCTTTGAGCGCTGTAATGCGGGCTTGCCCTGCACACGCAATGCGCCATCCAATACATCAATCGGAGTTGCCTCAATGCCGTCTTGGGCCAAAGACGCGATCACCTCTTTTGGGGATGCCAACAATTTATTCACACGCAGATCCAGCGGTGCAGAAGAGCGCATCGCCTTGGCACAGGCAATGGCCTCATCGCGGCCAACCGCATTGCTCCAGGCCTGGGCGACCCAATCCGGGCTACTCTCGCGCAGAAACGGATCCACAGTCGTGTGCTCAAGCACACCGACATGATCAAGCCATGTGCGTTCATCAACCTGGGATTCAGAATCGGCCATCGGCCGCCCGAAACATTCCATCACTGCCAACAAGGCATAGCGCCGATGCTGTGGGCCCGAACCCGAGCTGGCCAGATGGGCATACCAGCTGCGATTACGCAGCACTGTCCAGGCAGCCTCGGCAAGGAAATGCCGATCACGGCTACCCAATTTCGGATGGGCTTTGAAAAACGCCGACATCACCACATCGGCAGGCGATGTAAATTTCAGCAGTTCATCAAGCAGCTGAATCAGCAGGCTAAAACGGCTCGGAGGCCTGCGCTGATTGCCTCGACGCTGGCTGGAAGGGTTCAGAGATCGGGGTGCAACAGCCATGGCGAATACTCACAAGGGAATTGACCCGGGCCTGATTCATGCCTGCGGCCATCAGCAAAGGAAACACGGCCGGATAACAGGGCTGCAATCGCCATGGGATAAAGCTGGTGCTCCATCTCCAACACCCGCTCGGCGAGCTGATCCGCATCATCGGTTGCCTTCACCGGCACGATGCCCTGGGCAATGATCGGCCCATGGTCCAGGTCGGTCGTGACCATGTGTACCGTGCAGCCGTGAATGGTCACGCCCGCATGAAGCGCCTGCCGATGTGTGTGCATACCCTTGAAGGCGGGCAGTAAAGAGGGATGAATATTCACCAATCGGCCTGCAAAACGCAGACAGAATTCGGACGTAAGAATGCGCATGAAACCGGCCAGCGCAATCAGATCGGGTGCGGCACGATCAATTTCGTCGGCCAGAGCCGCATCAAAATGGGCCCGATCAGTGAAGTGGGCATGATCGATCACCGTGGTCCGCAGGCCCGCGGTGCGCGCCAGCGCCAGTCCCTCGGCCAGTGGCTGATTGGAGATGACATTCACGATCTCAATTGGCCAGGCATGCCGCCGAATGGCGGCGAGCATTGCGCCAAGATTCGACCCACGTCCGGAAATGACCACCACAAGGCGCTTCATAGGAGCTGAATTCTACCGGGACCCTATAATTCAGCGTTTCGATCAGGCCCCATTCAATCCCCGCAAGATGCTGATTTTTCAAGGAATTTCCCCCCAACGCGCCCCCCGCGCCAGGCGCGCTGTGACCATTGGAAATTTCGATGGTGTCCATCAGGGCCATCAGGCGCTGATTCGCAAGACCGTGACGCTCGCAAAGGAGCAGGACCTGCGGAGTGCTGTGGTGACGTTTGAACCCCATCCCAAGGCGTATTTCTCCCCGCAGCATGCACCCAAAAAGATTCAAGGTCTGCGAGGAAAGGCCGCCGTACTTGCCGGGCTTGGCGTAGACGAGCTCTGGGTGCTGCGTTTTCGCCAGTCCCTCGCACAGATGCCAGCCGAAGATTTCATGCAACATTTCTTGCAACAGTCCATGCAGGCCCAGGCCCTGGTGATTGGGGATGACTTTCGCTTCGGCGCCAAGCGACGTGGTGATATTGAATTGCTCAAGCAATATGCACCGATTGCCAGCTGGTCGGTACACGCTGTAGGCACCGTGAGCATTGATGAACATCGCGCTTCCAGTTCGCTGTTGCGCCAGTCACTCGCACAAGGCGATCTCCATCAGGCCGAATCGATCATGGGCCACCCGCTGTTTCTCTGTGGCCACGTGATTCATGGCAAAAAGCTGGGCCGTGATCTTGGTTACCCCACCCTGAATATCCCGGTGCCAAGGGACCTGTTGATCTCCGGTGTATTTGTGGTGAGTGTGGCAGGCCTTGGGCCCGCGCCTCTGCCCGGCGTCGCCAGCCTGGGCCATCGGCCCACGGTGGAGCACTCCGGCCGACTCCTGCTGGAAGTTCACGTCTTTGACTGGCATGGCGATGCCTATGGCAAGCTGTTGAAGGTGATTGTTCACGAAAAACTCCGCGATGAGCTGCGCTTTGACAGCGTGACCGCCATGACACAACAGATTCATCTTGATGCGCAGCATGCGCGGCAATACTTCACACAACATGTCAACTGAACAACGCCCCTCGCGGCCCAAGGCCGCCTCCAATGACAGCGGCCCACAAGACAGCACGCTGAATCTGCCCAAGACCAGCTTTCCCATGCGTGGCGATCTGGCCAAGCGCGAACCCGCCTGGGTGAAGCAATGGCAAGACGCCGGCGTGTATCAGCGCATTCGGGCCAAGACCGCAGGCCGGCCACTCTTTGTGCTGCACGATGGTCCACCCTATGCCAATGGTGATATCCATATCGGGCATGCGGTCAACAAAATCCTGAAAGACATGATCGTGAAGTCCAAGGTCTTAGCAGGGTTTGATGCCCGCTATGTGCCGGGATGGGACTGCCATGGCATGCCGATCGAAATTCAGATTGAAAAGCAGTTCGGTAAGGGCCTGCCCACCCAAGAAGTGCAGCAGAAATCCCGCGCCTATGCCGAGGCACAGATCCTGAAGCAGAAACAAGATTTCATCCGCCTGGGCGTGCTGGGCCAGTGGGAGAAGCCCTATAAAACCATGGCTCCCCGCAATGAGGCTGATGAGATCCGCGCCTTAAGAAAAATTCTGCAAAAGGGTTTTGTGTTTCGCGGATTAAAGCCCGTGAACTGGTGCTTTGATTGCGGCTCAGCACTCGCCGAGGCGGAGGTGGAATACGCCGATAAGACCGACCCCGCGATTGATGTCGCCTTTGCTGCCGATGATGCCGCAAAGGAAAAGGTCGCCAAGGCATTTGGTACACCAATCACAGCGCTGGATGGTGCGTTGGCCACAGTGATCTGGACCACTACGCCCTGGACGATCCCCGCCAATCAGGCGCTCAATGCCCATCCAGAATTCAACTATGCACTCGTCCAGGTCACCGGCCCGAGCAGCGAGGCCGGATCGCGGAAGTTTCCGCCCAACCTGCGCTATCAATGGCTGGTGATTGCCCTTGATCGGGTCCAGCCCTGCCTTGCCTCGTGGGGCCTGGCGGGCAAGGTCGTGGCCCAATGCCAAGGCGCGGCGCTTGCCGGCATTGCATTTCAACATCCACTTTATGCGGCCGATATCGGCTATGCGCGCCTCTCACCAATCCTGAACGCCGACTATGTCAACCTTGATTCGGGCACCGGCATCGTGCATTCCTCACCTGCCTATGGTGTTGAGGATTTTCTGTCGTGCAAATCCGCAGGCATGAAGGATCAGGAAATTCTCACACCAGTCCTGGGCGATGGCCACTATGCGGCCTCACTGCCGATTTTCGCTGGCCTCTTGATCTGGGATGCCAATGCAAAGATCGTGGCCAAACTCGCCGAGTTGGGGTCGCTGATGCATTCCGAGCGCTATACACATAGCTATATGCACTGCTGGCGTCACAAAACGCCAGTGATTTATCGTGCCACCAACCAATGGTTTGCCGGCATGGATATTGCGCCAAAAGAGGGCGGTGGCACGCTGCGCGAGCGGGCGCTCGCCGGTGTAGAGGCCACCGCTTTTTATCCCCATTGGGGCAAGGCCAGGCTCTACGCCATGATTGCCAACCGGCCCGACTGGACACTGTCACGCCAACGCCAATGGGGCGTGCCGATGGCGTTTTTTATTCACAAGGAAACAGGCGAGCTTCACCCCCGTACACCCGAATTGCTCGAGGCTGTCGCACAGCGTGTTGAGAAGGACGGTATTGAGGCCTGGCAGCGCATCACCGTTGAAGAGATGCTGGGCGAAGAGGCCAAGGATTACATCAAGAACCCGGACACCCTGGATGTCTGGTTTGATTCCGGCACGACCCATGAGACCGTGCTTCGGGGCTCGCACGCAGAAGAATCCATCTTCCCGGCCGATCTTTATCTCGAGGGCAGCGACCAGCATCGCGGCTGGTTTCACTCCTCGCTGCTCACGAGCTGCATGATCAATGGTGTGCCGCCCTACAAAGCCCTGCTCACCCACGGATTTGTCGTGGATGGCGAGGGCCGCAAGATGAGCAAATCCCAAGGCAATGTGATCGCCCCCCAACAGGTCTCCGACACCATGGGCGCCGATATCCTACGGCTCTGGGTCGCCAGCACCGATTACTCCGGCGAGCTCTCCATCTCAGACACGATTCTGAAGCGGGTGGTGGAGTCCTATCGACGGATCCGCAACACGCTCACTTTTCTTTTGGGCAACCTCAGCGATTTCGATCCCACCAAAGACAGCGTTGCAGAGTCTTCACTGCTGGAGATTGATCGCTACATGCTGGCACTGACTGCCGATGTGCAGCGTGAGGTGCTGGATGACTACAGCCGCTACGTCTTCCATCCCGCGGTGGCCAGATTGGTGGGTTTTTGCTCCGAGGACCTGGGCGCGTTTTATCTCGACATTCTGAAGGATCGGCTCTACACCAGCGCCAAGGCTTCCTCCGCGCGCCGCTCAGCACAGACTGCCCTGTGGCATATCACCGAAGCAATGACACGGCTGCTTGGACCGTTTCTGTCTTTTACGGCCAACGAGGCCTGGCTGGCACTGCAGCAGCAGGCGCAATCTTCCCAACGAGATCCCGCAGTCACCATCTTTGAAGAAACCGCTCACAGCCTGCCAGGCGTTGGGGGGCATGATGACATCGTCGCGCGATGGACAGCCATCCGCGCTGTACGCGCCGAGGTGCTCAAGGCCATCGAGGTAGAACGCGAGGCCGGTCTGATCGGCTCTTCGCTTGGAGCGGATGTTGAAATCATTGCGGGCGAGGTGATCGGCAGGATTCTGCAGGGATTAGGCGATGGCCTGAAGTTTGTGATGATCACTTCTGAAGCCACGGTGGTGATCAATCCACAGCTGGCACCAGATGCGGTGGATGTGAATGTGGGCCCGTTGAGTCATGCCAAGTGCGGCCGCTGCTGGCATCTGCGGGCCGATGTCGGCCAGGACCCAGTACACCCGGACCTCTGTGGCCGCTGTGTCAGCAACCTGTTTGGCCAGGGGGAATCCCGTGCCATCGCCTAAGGGCCGCAGGATGACGGCCAGCCGATGGTCCCTGCTCGTCGTGTTGCTCGTGGGTCTGGACCAGCTGACCAAGCTGTTCATTGTGAATGTCTATGCACTCGGGCAGCAGACAGTGCTCACCAGCTGGTTCAACATTGTCCGCGTGCACAACACGGGGGCAGCATTCAGTTTTCTCTCCGATGCAGGGGGCTGGCAGCGCTGGTTTTTTATTGGCCTGGGGATCGCAGCGGTCGGAATCCTGGCCGTGATGATGATCCGACATGCCGGACAGACCTGGTTTGCTTTGGCAGCAACACTCGTCATCTCTGGGGCCATCGGTAACACGATTGATCGGCTGAGTTGGGGCCACGTGATTGATTTCATCGACTGGCATGTCGGCGGCTGGCACTGGCCGGCATTCAATTTTGCGGATTCCTACATCACCATCGGCGCTGCGCTCTTTGTGCTTGACGAGCTTCGGCGGGTTCGGCGAGGATGATCCATGCGTTTAAGCAATCGTCATTTTGTTATTGGCATCACGGGAGGCATCGCCGCCTACAAGACCTGTGAGCTGATCCGCAGGCTTCAGGATGAAGGCGCAACCGTGCAAGTGGTGATGACCGATGCAGGTACACGATTTGTATCCGCACTCACCTTCCAGGCCCTCTCGGGCCGACCGGTATACACCGATGCCTGGGCCTCACCCGCACAGAGTGGCCCAGCCAATGCTATGCCCCACATCGACCTCTCGCGCGAGGCCGATGCGATTGTGGTGGCACCGGCCAGCGCGGACTTCATTGCGCAGCTCGCCACAGGCCAGACCAATGGCCTGCTGGCAACACTCTGTTTAGCCCGCGAGAATCCGCTGTTGATTGCACCAGCGATGAATCGCCAGATGTGGCAAAACCCATCGACACAACGCAACATTGAACAGGTTCAGCGCGATGGCATCACGCTGCTGGGGCCTGGATCCGGTGCCCAGGCCTGCGGCGAAATCGGTGATGGCCGCATGCTGGAGCCACAAGATCTTCTTGCGGCATTGATTGCACGCTTCGGGCCAGATTCCTCGGCAGCCGCTGCATCATCGACGCCCAATATCCGCGGCGTGCTACAGGATCAGCATGTCCTGATCACGGCAGGGCCCACCTTCGAACCCATCGATCCCGTGCGTGGCATCACCAATCGATCCTCCGGAAAGATGGGTTTCGCACTGGCCGAGGCCGCCGCGCTTGCGGGTGCCAAGGTCACACTGGTGAGTGGGCCCGTTCATCTTGCCACGCCCATGGGTGTCACAAGGCGCGATGTCACTACCGCCAATGAGATGTTTGATGCGGTCACAAACTGCCTGGACTCACAGCCAATTGACATCTTTATCGGTGTGGCCGCAGTGGCCGACTGGCGGCCCAAATCCTCCGGCGCAGCGAAACTCAAAAAGGAGTCGGGTCTGAATCTTGCGCATATCGAATGGGTGGAAAACCCCGATATCCTGGCCTCTGTCGCACGCAGGCCCAACGCCCCCTACTGCGTGGGCTTTGCTGCAGAAAGCGGCGGCATGGAGGATCTCAAAACACTGCTGCCCGCAAAGCGGCAGCGCAAGCAGGTGCCACTACTGGTTGGCAATATTGGCGCAAATACCTTTGGCGCTGATACCAACCACGTCCTGTTGTGCAATGACGCCGGCCTGCATCCCCTGCCCCCTAGCAGCAAGACCGATCTCGCCCGTTACCTGATCGCCCACATTGCCAAATCGCGGAATCCATCATGATGAAAATCGACGTCAAGATCCTTGATCCCCGCATGCGGGATCAGCTTCCTCACTACGCAACTGCTGGCGCTGCGGGTATCGATCTGCGTGCCGCGATTGATGCGCCGATGATGCTCGCGCCAGGGCAGACTGAATTGATTCCAACGGGGCTATCGATTTACATTGCAGACTCCGGCTATGCCGGCATGATCCTGCCGCGATCAGGCCTTGGCCATAAACACGGCATTGTGCTGGGCAACCTGGTGGGGTTGATTGATGCTGACTATCAGGGGCCGCTGATGGTCTCGGCCTGGAATCGCGGCAACCAAGCCTTCACGCTCAATCCGATGGAGCGGCTGGCCCAACTCGTGATCGTTCCTGTGCAGCAAGTGGAATTCAACGTGGTACAGGAGTTCGTCTCAACCGATCGCGGCGAGGGCGGCTTCGGTAGCACCGGCAAGCACTAGGCCGCCCGCTTACTTCAACACCTGAAAGAGGTTGTTGAAATCGTCGGACCAGGCCTTCAGTCCCGCAATCTCCTCAATCTCGACCGACTTGGCACGAATCGCCTTGGCTGAGAGTAACGAATCGTTGCGGGTCACCAGCACCCAGTCTGACAAGGCCATCAGGCCCCGAGGATCTTCGGTGGGATCATCTTCAATCAACACCGCCTGAAACCCCGCCTGCTGCGCAAGTCGTTTCACCACGGGCGCAAGCCGCAGATAGCGATTGGTCACATGAAAAGCGATTACGCCATTGGCTTTCATGTGGCGCGCATAGACCGCAAGTGCCTCCCGGGTCATCAGATGAATCGGAATGGAGTCGCTGGAAAAGGCATCAATCACCAGCACATCAAACTGATTGGGCTGTTCACGCTCCAGCACCAGTCGGGCATCGCCCAAGGCAAATTCAATCGTCGCCGGTGAGTCCTGGATGTAGGAGAAATCTTTTCGTGCAACCTCAATCACCTGAGGATTAATTTCATACATGCGAAAGACATCAGCCTTGCGGCCATAGCTGGCCAGTGTGCCCACGCCCAGGCCGATGACGCCCACCCGGATACCCTGGGGCGATGTCTGCGCCATATGATCAATGGCCATGCCCACGCCAGAACGCCGTCCGTAATAAGTCGTGGGCTCCTGCCGATGGGCGGTACTCGTGTCCTGCAGACCATGCAGGATCACACCATGCACCAGACGGCGGACCGGACCATCAGACCCGGTAGCCGTGCGCTCTGTGATCCGAAGCGTGCCGTAGAAATTACGCACACTGAAAATATTGTCGTTGGCAATCTCATGCACATGCTGCTGTGTGTAATAGGCACAGACCGCGAGACTCGCCAGACTACCGCCTACGAACACCACGCGCAGTGGGCCACGGGCCACCCGCATGCCAATCCAGGCCCCGACCGCACCCGTCAGCATCAGTGCCATGGACAGCTCCCAGTAGTAAGAGAAAATCCTCGGTGCCACGATCGACACCCATAGGCCGCCTGCCGCACCACCGAGCGCAATCATGAAATAAAACCGCGTGAGGTATCGGGCGGCTGGCTTGGACTGGGCCAGCTCACCATGGCAGAAAAGACACACCAGAAAAAGCCCAGCCAGATAAAGCGGAATCGCGATGTCGATATCCAGAATGCCGTTGTCCGTGACCAGCCCCCAGGCCATCACTGCGGCAAGGGCCATCGCAGGCAACATCATGTTGTTGCGCAGATACCATCCCCTTCCCCGTCGGCCCTCAAAGGCAATCACAAAGGTGAGCAAATACAGCGACAAAGGCAAGACCCAGAGAAAGGGGATCGATGCAATGTTCTGAGTGATGTGACTGGAGACCGACAGCAGCAACATCGTGGCGAGCGCCGCCAGGCCAAACCACAGGGCGTAGTCCTCAAAGCGTGGAGGGGTGTCAGAAACCGCGGTGGTGTCTGACACCGTGCCTGACACCTTGTAGCTGACTGCACCACCGCGGCCTGCCTTCAAGGCCACAGTCAGTGTCAGCACCACAAACAATCCGTAAATGCCACTCCACAGCAGGGCCTGGGCCTGGGTGGCCACCCAGGCCTCGATCGCAAAGGGATACGCCAAGAGCCCCAAGAGCGATCCAAAGTTTGATAACGCAAAGAGGCGATAGGCCCGCTGCGCGACCGCAGGGTTGGCCTGCTCTCGCGCAAACCAGGATTGGATCAGGGGGCCCGTGGTGGAGAGCATGAAATAAGGCAGTCCAATCGTGGCAGCCAGCAGGCCGAGAATGCGCCACAGTGGCTCCTCATCGCCAACAGGCTTCCACTGACCCCCAGCAATAATCGGTAATGCGGCAAGGCTGATCAGTAACAAAACAACGTGCAGCAAGGACTGGCGACGGGCGCCCAGACGCTGCATCAAATCAGAGTAGGCATAGCCTGCGAGCAGCACCAATTGGAAAAACGTCAGACAGGCTGTCCAGACGCCCGCAGACCCTCCAAACCAAGGCACGATCTGCTTGGCAATGATGGGCTGTACCAGAAACAGCAACACACTGGAGACCAAAACAGTCAAGGCATAGAGCAGCATCAGACAAGCCTTGCATCCAACTTACGGCCATCGGCTACAAAGAGCCGAATACCTTCCGCGAGCTTCTCGGTGGCCATAGCATCTTCGTTCATTGCAAATCGAAACAAAGACTCGGTGGTGTTGAGCTGCGCGGTCACCTGCCCGGGTGCAGATGCAGCGGGGTCCAGGGCACGCTCAAGCAGAGATTCCTGATCCATCGCACGAAGTTGCTCAAGCAGATCCGGACTCACCGTGAGCAGATCGCAGCCGGCCAGTGCCATTACCTGCTCCACCGAACGAAAACTCGCGCCCATCACCTCGGTGTGAAAGCGGTGATGCTTCAAGTAGGCATAAATTCTCTTGACTGACTGGACGCCAGGGTCTTCACCAGCAGTGGCCCACTGGGCGCCAGCCTTCTTGTGCCAATCACTAATACGACCGACAAACGGCGAGATCAGGGTGGCGCCGGCGTCGGCCGCAGCAGCAGCCTGAATAAGACTGAAAATCAATGTGACATTGCAGGCGATCCCCTGTTTCTCCAGCTCGCGCACGGCGCGCAGGCCCTCCCAGGTGGCGGCGATCTTGATCAGCACACGGGATTTGGGGATTCCTCGCTCTGCATACGCAGCGATGATGGCGTTGGCCTCGGCAATCGTGGCCTGTGTATCAAACGACAGCCGTGCATCGACTTCGGTCGAGACCCGGCCTGGAATAATTTTGAGAATCTCGCAGCCAAAGGAGACCAGCACCGCGCGGGCCCGATCGGAGACCTTCTTGGCCGCCATGGCGGCCTTGACCTGATCGACGATGCCCGCATATCGGGGCTGCTCAAGGGCCCGAATGATCAGCGTGGGGTTAGTGGTGGCGTCCTGGGGCTGGTAGGCCCGCATCGACTCAAAGTTTCCTGTATCGGCCACTACGGTCGTGAACTGCTTCAGGGCCTCCAGGGCGTTGGGAATGGACTCAGTGTTGGTGCTGCGCATGGCTGTCTGGGCAAAAAAATCGAGCATGACCGGAAAACCCCGAATCATGCCCGAATTTACTTCTTCCTAGGTGTCAGACACCGCCCTAGGTGTCAGACACCTCAACTCAGGTCAGCATATCTGCCCAGATGTTACGGGCCCAACCCATGGCAAAGCGGCCCTCCATCTCGGTGGGCCTGCTGCTCACACCACCCGAGCCTGCCACGGTCTTCATGGTCTTCTCATTGGCGTCATAGCTGTGAACGCTGGCCACGTGGACCACGTTCTTGTCATCCACAAAGCTGTAGCAGGTATTGGCCATCATGGGCGCAATCGGCGTGCGGCCATTCATCAGCTCCACAATCGCTGCCGCTGCGGTCTTGCCGTGCTGGTTTGCCATATGTCCCGACTTAGGCATCAGCGGGGCCGGAAAGGTTGCATCGCCCAGTACGTGAATATTTTTGTGCACGAGTGACTCCATCGTGACCCAATCAACTCCGCACCAGAGGTTATTCACATTGATCAAGCCGGATTTCTGAGCGATATCGCCAGCACGGTGCGGCGGCACCACGTTGAGCACATCACCCTTGATGGCATCACCCGTTTCGGTCAGCAGCCGCTTTCCCTTGAGATCAAGCTCTGTCACGTTCATATTCGGGTTGTACTCAACCATACCGGGATACAGATCAGACCAGGCCTTCATGAAGAGTGCCTTTTTAGACTGGATATCCGGGTTGGCGTCCATGATGACAACCTTGCTCTTGGTATTGCCCCTGGATTTGAAGAAGTGAGCCACTTGGCAGGCACGCTCATAAGGACCCGGGGGGCAGCGATAAGGCGCCTTGGGAATAGAGAGCACATACACACCACCATTGGGTACGGCTTCGAGCTGGGCCTTGAGCGCCACCGTCTGGGGGCCGGCCTTCCAGGAATGAAGGATGGTCTTCTGGGCTTCCTCGTTTAAACCCTGTATCGCACTGAAATTGAAATCAATGCCGGGAGAAACGACCAAACGGTCATAGCTCAGATCAGCAATCTTCTTGAGAGAGATTTTCTTTTTCTCGGGATCAATGCCGATCACTTCATCATTGAGCACCACGATGCCCCGCTCGCGCAATTTGGCATAGCTGTGGGTGATGGTCTCCATGCTTTGACTGCCGCCGAGCACAAGATTTGAAATCGGACAGGAAATGAAATTGCGTTCGCGCTCAATCAGGTACACCTCAATTGCGCCACCCGACCACATATTGATGTACTTGGCAGCAGTCGCACCACCATAGCCACCACCAATCACAATCACACGGCCGATTTTTTTCGGTGCAGGTGCTGCGGTCTCGGTGGTTGCACAGCCCACCAAGGACCCGGCTGCAGCAACGGCAGCGCCTGCGGCACCCGCCTTCAGCAGACTGCGGCGGTTATCAAATACTTTCGACATATTCTTCTCCTTATCGACGGTGCCGGTTATTTTTTCTTCTGTGCTGAGAAATAGGCTGCAAGATCCGCGATCTGCTGATCCGAATAGCCCTTGACCAGCTGATGCATGATCGTTGCTGGCTTATCGCCGCTGCGGAATTCCTTCATGTTGGTGACAAATTTTTCTTTGTCGTAGCCCGCCAGGGACTCCATCACACCAACGCTGCGGCCATCGGTGCCGTGACAATTGGCGCAATTGGCAGCCAAATAGCGGATCTTGTTCATGTCCTGGGCCAAGGCCGGCGCCTGGGCCGCAATCAACGCAAGGCCTGCGGCCGTCGCGAGCACGAGATGTTTTCGCATGGGATTTCCTCCTGATGGTTCAAAAAATGTAGAACGCAGCCATTTTGGCAGAAAACCAATGGCTTTCACTTTGGGGATCACCAGAAGCCGAGATCCCGCGTCGCACCATGCTGAGGCCCGCTGGCCCCAGCATGTGATCAGGCGATGAGTTCGGGGTTATCTTTGCGGCGACTTTCAGTCCGCGGCTTCGCGTCTTCTTCCTTGGGGAACTCCAACAGCACCTGTTCCGGCTGCTTTGGATCGACATCGATATGGACCCGGCCGCCGTTGACCAAGCGACCAAAGAGCAATTCATCGGCCAGGGCCTTGCGGATGGTGTCTTGTATCAAGCGCTGCATTGGCCGTGCGCCCATCTGGGGATCGAATCCCTTCTTCGCAAGGAAATCGCGTAGCGCCTCAGAGAAGGAGACCTCCACTTTTTTGTCGGCGAGCTGCTGCTCCAGACCAATCAGGAACTTGTCGACCACCCGCATGATGACATCGGTATCCAGCGACTTAAATGAGACAATCGCATCGAGCCGATTGCGGAACTCAGGCGTAAACATACGCTTGATATCCGCCATCTCGTCGCCTGCCTCGCGGGCGTTGGAAAAGCCGATGGTGCGTTTATTCAGTGTCTCCGCTCCGGCATTGGTGGTCATGATAATGATCACATTGCGGAAATCGGCCTTGCGCCCATTGTTGTCGGTGAGCGTGCCATGATCCATGACCTGCAGCAACACGTTGAAGATATCGGGATGGGCCTTCTCGATTTCATCGAGCAGCAGCACGCTATGAGGCTTTTTGGTAATGGCCTCAGTTAACAGGCCACCCTGATCGAATCCCACATAGCCCGGCGGCGCACCGATCAGGCGTGAGACCGCATGGCGCTCCATGTATTCCGACATGTCAAAGCGCACCAGCTCAATGCCCAATACATAGGCCAGCTGCTTGGCGACCTCGGTCTTCCCCACACCAGTCGGCCCTGAGAAGAGGAATGAACCGATAGGCTTGTCGATCTTGCCCAGGCCAGAGCGTGACATCTTGATGGCTGCCGAGAGGGCCTCAATGGCGGGGTCCTGGCCGAACACCACACTCTTCAGATTCTTATCCAAACGTGAGAGGACCTGACGATCATCCGTGTTGACCGTGGCCGGCGGAATGCGGGCGATCTTGGAGACGATCTCTTCAATCTCGGTTTTGCCGATCGTACGCTTCTGTTTGCTCTTGGGCAGGATGCGCTGTGCGGCGCCCGCTTCGTCGATCACATCGATGGCTTTATCCGGTAGGTGACGATCATTGATGTATTTGGCCGAGAGTTCAGCAGCGCTGGAAAGCGCCGCCGCCGAGTACTTCACACCATGGTGCTCTTCGAAGCGAGACTTCAGGCCCTTCAGGATCTGAACAGTCTGCTCCACGCTCGGCTCGACCACATCAATCTTCTGGAAGCGACGTGACAGCGCATGATCTTTTTCAAAAATTCCACGGTATTCGTTGTAAGTCGTCGCACCGATACAACGCAGGGCCCCCGAAGACAGCGCTGGTTTGAGCAGATTGGAAGCATCCAGTGTGCCGCCTGATGCAGAACCCGCACCGATCAGGGTATGGATCTCGTCGATAAAGAGCACGGCATGCGGATCACTCTTTAACTGCTTGAGTACTGCCTTGAGTCGCTGCTCGAAATCGCCACGGTACTTCGTGCCGGCAAGTAAAGCGCCCATATCGAGGGCATAGACCGTTGCGGGCTCAAGAATCTCGGGCACGTCTTTTTCAATAATGCGACGGGCCAGCCCCTCTGCGATCGCAGTCTTACCAACGCCCGCCTCGCCCACCAGAAGTGGATTGTTTTTACGACGGCGGCAGAGCACCTGAATCACGCGCTCGACCTCCTGCTCGCGGCCGATTAAAGGATCGATCTTGCCTTTCTTGGCGAGTTCATTGATGTTGGTAGTGTATTGATCAAGCGCCGTGGGCTGCTGCGGCTGGGATGACGGAGGTGCGGCCTCGGCCTGTTCAGCGGAGGCCTCCTCACCGCTGGCCGGGGCCGGCGGCGCCTTGGTGATGCCATGAGCAATGAAATTCACAACGTCCAGGCGCGTGATGCCCTGCTGATGCAGGAAGTACACCGCATGGGAATCTTTCTCACCGAAAATCGCGACCAGCACATTGGCGCCGGTGACCTCCTTCTTACCATTGGAGGTGGACTGCACATGCATGATGGCCCGCTGAATGACCCGCTGAAATCCGAGCGTGGGCTGGGTGTCGACTTCATCAGGGCCCTGAATGATCGGGGTGTTGTCTGAAATGAATTGGGTCAATGCCTTTCTCAGGTCATCGGTATTGGCCGCACAGGCCTTGAGGATCTCGGCAGCGGAAGGATTGTCGAGCAGGGCCAGCAGCAGGTGCTCCACGGTGATGAATTCGTGGCGCTGCTGTCGGGCCTCGACAAAGGCCATGTGAAGACTGACTTCGAGTTCCTGAGAGATCATGCTTCCTCCATAACGCACTGCAGGGGATGCTGATGCATCCGGGCAAAACTGCTGACTAACTCTACCTTGGTTGCGGCAATGTCGCGGGTAAAGACACCACAGACCCCACGGCCCTCGCGATGGACTTTCAACATCACGAGTGTGGCCTGCTCCAGATCCATCAGAAAGAATTTTTGCAGCACAACAACCACAAATTCCATCGGGGTGTAATCGTCGTTCAGCAACAACACTTGATAGAGCGGGGGCCGCTTGGCCTTGGCCTCCTGACGCTCTAGGAGTGCGGTGGAGCCGCGATCCGGGGTCCGTGGTGGTTCGTCCCCCTGCCCGCCAGCGCTGGTCCGCCCAGACTGGGCCGGCCCATGGCGCACTGCAACGGCTTCGGCCTGAAAGGCTTGTTTTGGACAGCAGGACCCTGCAACTCTCATATGGGACAGATTCTAAGGTCTCACCCCTGGTTTGGCGAGGCTAGACAAAGCACTGGCTTTTCCCTATATTCGGGGGGCTTTAGAAGAACAAGCATAGCGCTTGTTCATAAAGTATTGGTGCTGTGTTGTCGCATGTGGAGCACCTCGGCATGGGGTTGAGGTTTTCGGAGTGCGCGGTTTTTAAAAGGAAGATCTGATGTCTACGGGTACAGTCAAGTGGTTCAACGACGCAAAGGGTTTTGGTTTTATTACCCCCGATGAGGGTGGCGAGGACGTTTTCGCCCACTTCTCCGCGATTGCCACGAGTGGTTTTCGTTCTTTGAAAGAAGGCCAAAAAGTTCAATTCGATATCGTGCAGGGCCCTAAAGGCAAGCAGGCATCGAACATCACGCCGATCGCCTAAACCGCGCGGCTCGCTTTACACAAAAACCCCGCCCATAAGGCGGGGTTTTTGTTTGTGTGCCCACGGGCCCTTCGCCGTGAAGGGCGAGGTGGGCATAGCAATCCAGTTACATCTGCTCAATCATCACGTCGCCAAAACCCGAACAGGAAACCTGGGTGGCACCAGTCATGAGACGTGCAAAGTCGTAGGTGACCCGCTTGGTGCCAATGGCATCTTCCATTGCGCGAATGACCAGGTCGGCGGCCTCAACCCAGCCCATATGACGCAACATCATCTCGGCCGACAAGATCAATGAGCCGGGATTGACGTAGTCCTTACCGGCGTATTTCGGCGCAGTGCCATGGGTCGCCTCGAAGCAGGCGACGCTGTCCGACAGGTTGGCGCCCGGGGCAATGCCAATGCCCCCGACCTGGGCAGCGAGCGCATCCGAGATGTAATCGCCATTCAAATTCAGGGTGGCAATCACGCTATACTCCGCCGGCCGCAGCAGAATCTGCTGTAAGAACGCATCCGCAATCGCGTCTTTCACAACAATGTCTCTGCCCGTTTTGGGACTCTTGAAGCGACACCAGGGCCCACCATCGATCAGTGTTGCGCCAAATTCCCGCTGTGCCAGGCCATAGGCCCAGTCACGGAACCCCCCTTCGGTGAACTTCATGATGTTGCCCTTGTGCACAATGGTGACCGAGGGTTTGTCATTGTCAATCGCATACTGCATGGCCTTGCGCATCAACCGTTCCGTACCTTCACGAGAGACTGGCTTGATGCCAATGCCCGATGTCTCGGGGAAGCGAATCTTCTTGACGCCAAATTCTTTGATTAAAAAATCGATCAATTTTTTTGCTTGCTCACTCTCGGCCGGATACTCGATGCCGGCATAAATATCCTCGGAATTCTCTCGAAAGATCACCATGTCGACCTTCTCGGGTTCCTTCAGCGGACTGGGCACCCCCCTGAAGTAGCGCACAGGCCGCAGGCAGACATAGAGATCCAATTCCTGGCGCAGGGCCACGTTCAGGGACCGGATACCGCCGCCCACCGGCGTGGTCAGGGGGCCTTTGATCGAAACGACGTATTCCCGAAGAATGTCCAGGGTCTCCGCCGGTAGCCAGACATCAGGACCATAGACCTTGGTGGATTTCTCACCACAGAAGATCTCCATCCAGGCAATCTTGCGTTTCCCACCGTAGGCTTTCGCCACGGCAGCATCCACCACCTTGATCATCACGGGGCTAATGTCCACCCCGATCCCGTCCCCCTCGATGTAGGGGATGATCGGGTTATCCGGGACATTCAGGGAAAAATCGGCGTTCACCGTAATTTTTCGCCCCTCCGACGGGACCTTGATTTTCTCGCCCACGGCAATCTCCCTCTCGTTTTTCCGGATCAGGATCATTTTACCGCCCGGTCCGCTGTCAACCTCCCACTGCGCTGAAGCGTTTATCGCCACAGGTGGGGCATTCCGCTCCACCCGAGGCCAGGGGAACCTGGCGTCAACATTTCTTGAATCTATAGACAAGGAAACGTTATGAAGAAGATTGTTACTGCTGTGATCGCTGGCGCCATTGCCTCCACCTCGGCTGTTGCTTTTGCCCAGGCAAAAGACCAGAAAGGCATGTCTGGCATGTCCGGCATGGAAGCCAAGAAAGACCAAAAAGGCATGTCCGGTATGTCCGGCCAAAAAGGCATGTCCGGCATGGGCGGCATGGATGCCAAGAAGAAGTAATCTTTGGCTGGTTTTTGGCGCCTGAGCTCAATCAAGCGTCAAAACAACCCAAAAAGGCAGGGTATCCTGCCTTTTTTTTCGCCCCCCCTCTTCGCCCCCTCCGCGCCGAGAAGGCCCACGCCATGTTCTACGCCCTTGTCATCTTTATCTCGGCCTTCCTCATTTTTCTGGTCCAACCCCTCATCGCGAAACAGATTCTTCCTTGGTTCGGGGGCTCGGCCGCCTTATGGGGCACATGCCTACTGTTCTTTCAGGCGGCCCTTCTGGCCGGATACGCCTATGCAGATGCCATCAACCGCTGGTTGAGTATCCGGCGCCAGGTGTTGCTGCATAGCATGCTCTTGCTGGCAGCCGCCCTCACCATGCCGATCATCGCTGCAGACCACTGGCGGCCCACGGGCCAGGAAGAGCCGATCTCTCAGGTCCTTGGCCTACTGGCCGCAACCATCGGGCTTCCGTATTTCCTGCTGGCAACCACGACCCCCTTAGTGGGCTCCTGGTACTGGCGCCGTTATCAGACATCGGCACCCTACCGGCTGTTTGCTTTGTCCAACTTTGCATCTCTATTGGCTCTGCTCGGTTTTCCCTTGCTGATTGAACCGTGGATCGGCAACCGGGAAATTGCGCTGCTGTGGTCAGGGCTATTCATTGTCTTTGCCCTGCTGTGCGCCCTGCTGGGCTGGTCGACCGTGCAGCACGCGAGACGGAGTTTTACTGAGCAGTCGACCGCACGAACGGAAAATAAACCACATACGGCAGATGACAACGCCCCAACGCCACCACCCCAGAGTCCGGGGCTGCTGTGGATCGCGCTGTCAGCGATTGGTTCTGCCATGCTGCTGGGCGTAAGCAGCCACCTCACCCAGAACATATCCTCAGCGCCGCTGCTATGGGTAGTGCCGCTTGCGCTGTATCTCATCACCTTCATCGTATGCTTTGACCATCCCCGCTGGTATTTACGGCCCCTGTTCATGCCCATGGCCGCAGTGCTGGTGCCTGTCATGGCCTGGCTGTCGGATTCACTGGATCTCGCCATGGTGACGCCAGTTTATGCCCTGGGTCTCTTTGCGGTTTGCATGGTCTGCCACGGCGAGCTCGCCAGACTGAAGCCACATCCATTGAAGCTCACTGCGTTTTATCTCTCAATCTCGGTGGGCGGCGCATTGGGATCGCTGCTCATGGCCGTGATCGCGCCCTTTATCTTCAATGGGTACTACGAACTATTCGTAGCATTGATTGCAGCAGCGGTGATCACACTTGGACTCAATGTAGGCAAAACAAGAAAAATGCAGTGGCTGTTTCGTGCCGCCGCTGTCACCGTGATTGGGGCAGTTTGCTGGACATCATGGAAGAGCATCACCGATTACCGGATGAATGTGCGTTTCATGGAGCGCGACTTTTATGGTGTGGTCCGCACACGTGATGTTGGGACTGATGTGCCCTTCAGAACCATGATTCACGGCGGAATCTCGCATGGCGGGCAGCTGCTCGATGAGGATCTTCAGATGACCGCATCCAGTTACTTCGGCCCCACCAGCGGCTATGGGCGGCTCTTTGCCAGCATGCCGCCAGGGCCGAAACGCGTTGGGGTGTTGGGGCTTGGCGCGGGTGCGCTGGCCGTCTACGCGCAGCGGGGTGATCACTGGGTGTTTTATGAAATATCACCCTCCGTTGTGCGGGTTGCGCATACCGAGTTCTCTTTCTTGAAGAAAATGGCCGGCACGCATGAAATCGTGCTGGGCGATGGCCGCCTGGCGCTGGCCCGCGAGCAGCCACGCCAGTTCGATGTGCTTGCCCTGGATGCGTTCTCCGGGGACTCCATCCCCGCCCACCTGGTCACCCGGGAGGCAATGGAGATTTACATGAAACATCTCAAGCCCGATGGTGTGATCGTGCTGCAGGCCACCAACCGTTTTGTTGATCTGCTGCCCGTGGCTAGAAATCTTGCTGATGCACACGGACTCAGCGCAGTACTGATCTCAGACTACCCGCAATTCCACAGCGGGCCAGGGTATTGGCTTGCACTGACGGATCAGGTGATTCTGACGCGCAACCCTAAAATTCTGCAGGCTGAGCAAATCAAATCTGCAGCCCAGGAAATTCCCCGCTCCTCTAAGGTGCCCATGTTCACCGATGATTACATCAATCTGATCAAAATTCTCAAGCACTAAGAAACGCTATGAATACACTCCAACGTCTGCGCCGCACTATCCTGTTGGTCACACTGGCGGCAGTTGCGCCACTACAGGCACGTGCCCAGCTGCCCACCGACACACTCACACTCCGGTTTTTTCAAATCACTGCTGAAGTGGCCGACACCCCAGCAAGCCGTACACGAGGCCTGATGGGCCGCACCGCTCTGCCCCCGAATCACGGCATGTTGTTCGTGTTCGAGCAGTCGGACCGGCAATGCTTCTGGATGAAAAACACGCCACTGCCACTGTCGATCGCATTCATTGATGACGCCGGGAAGATCGCGAATCTGGCCGATATGCAGCCCTTTTCGGAGGAGACCCACTGTTCAAGTCGGCCAGTGCGCTTCGCGCTAGAGATGTCTCAAGGGTGGTTTGCACAACGTGGCATCGTGCCCGGCGAGCAGGTCTCGGGGGTCCGTATTCAGGGCGCGCGGTAGACCGCAGGGCCACACCGGGCCCCGCGGTTTGGTGCGGAAAATTTAGGCGAAGTTCTTCGCTGCGAACTCCCAGTTCACCAGATTCCAAAACGCACCGAGATAATCGGGCCGGCGATTGCGGTAGTCGATGTAGTAGGCATGCTCCCAGAGGTCGCAGGTCATCAGCGGCGTATCGGTCGTGGTCAGTGGCGTCGCTGCGTTGCTCGTGTTCACGATATCCACGTTGCCGTCGGCCTTTTTCACAAGCCAGGTCCAGCTTGAACCAAAGTTACCGATCGCGCTCTTGGTGAAGGCCTCTTTGAAGGCATCGAAAGAACCCCACTTTGCATCAATGGCCGCGGCGAGCGCACCTGTCGGCTTGCCACCGCCTTTGGGGGAGAGCGAATTCCAGTAGAACGTATGGTTCCAGATCTGGGCTGCGTTATTAAACACACCACCTGAGGATTTCTTCACGATGTCCTCAAGGGAAGCGTTTTCGAACTCGGTCCCCTTGATCAGATTGTTCAGGTTGGTGGCATAGGCCTGATGGTGCTTGCCGTAATGAAACTCCAGGGTCTCCTTGGAGATGTGCGGCTGCAGGGCATCCATCGCGTAAGGCAGTGCTGGGAGCGTATGTTCCATGATCAGATTTCCTTATGTTCAGTTGAATCGGGGGAGGTCTTCGGGCGGGCCGTCTGCCCGGGATCGGACGGCGGATTTTATCCCGGCTTACTGACAGGGTGAGTGGCCTCAACCCTGATATCCAACAGGCCTTTGGCAAGCCGGACCGACAGCGGCTGGCCTACAGCAACGCCTTGCGCATCGGTCACCACGCGGGAATCCTGATCCAGCACCAGCGCGTATCCGCGATGAAGAATAGCGGTGGGATCCAACGCAGCCAGTTGTGACTGGCGGGAGGAGAATCTGGCCTCGGCCTGAGCAACAAGCCGGTGCACGGCGTGGCGCAGCATCAGGCCCATCTGGGTAAGTCGGTCCATCCG